>JAJFIG010000144.1 GCA_021775195.1 Rhodospirillales bacterium
CCCGGTGCACACCTACACGCTGACCGACGAGGTCAAGTACATCGAACCCGAAGAACGCGTTTACTAGGAGGTCCGGTCAATGGTTGAGTTCATGCTGCCCGCCAACTCCAAGGTAGGCCCGGGAAACACCTTCAAGGCTCCGGCCGGAGCCGCCAACATCAGGCCCTTCAAGATCTACCGGTGGGACCCGGAGACCGAGGACAATCCGCGCCTCGATACCTTCGAGATCGACCTCGACGATTGCGGCCCCATGGTCCTCGACGCCTTGATCAAGATAAAGGACGAGGTCGACCCGACGCTGACCTTCCGGCGGTCCTGCCGTGAAGGGGTCTGCGGATCCTGCGCCTTCAACATTGACGGCACCAACACCCTTGCCTGCACCAAGCCCATCCGCGACATCAAGGGTCCGGTCAAGATTTATCCGCTGCCCCATCTGGACGTGATCAAGGATCTGGTCGCCGACGTTTCCAACGGCTACGCGCAGTATGCGTCGGTCAAACCCTGGCTGCAGGCGATTACGCCGGCGCCGCCCGATCGCGAAAGGCGGCAGAGCGTCGAGGAACGGGAAAAACTGGACGGCCTTTGGGAATGCGTCCTTTGTTTCTGCTGTTCCAACAGTTGCCCGAGCTATTGGTGGAACGGCGAGCGCGGCTATCTCGGCCCGGCGGTCCTGATGCAGGCCTACCGCTTCCTCGTCGATTCCCGCGATGAATTCACCGGCGAACGGCTCGACGAGCTGGAGGATCCGTTCCGGCTCTACCGCTGCCACACGATCATGAACTGCACCGATACCTGCCCCAAGGGCCTCAATCCCGGCCGCGCCATTGCCGAGATCAAGAAGCTCATGGTGCGTCGACAGTAGGCTGTCCCGACCAAGTTCGAACGGGCCGCCGAATTACCACCGGCGGCCTTTTTTTTGTGGCTCGCGATGGCCGCACGTCATTGAGGGAAAACGACATGTACACGCCGAAGCATTTCACGGTGGACGACGACGAGATCTTGCACGCCGTGATGCGCGAGAACAGTTTCGCGATTATGGTGACCGCCGTGGATGGCGCCACAACGGCCACCCACCTGCCGTTCTCCCTCGACACCGGGACCGCTGGTCATGGGGTGCTTCAGGCCCATATGGCCCGCGCCAATCCGCAGTGGGAGGCCTTCGCCGACGGGATCGAGGCCATGGTCGTGTTCCAGGGCCCCCACACCTATATCTCGCCGACCTGGTACGAGACGGTAAAGGCCGTTCCGACCTGGAACTACGTCGCCGTTCACGCCTATGGCCGGCCGCGGGTCATCGATGACCCGGACACGGTCCTCGCCACCATGCGGCGCCTCGTCGGCGAGTACGAGACGCCGGATACCGGTCCCTGGGACATGGACACGCTGCCGGAGAAGTTTCTCAACGCCATGGTTCGCGGGATCGTCGCCTTTGAGATTCCCATCGAACGCCTGGAAGGTAAGTTCAAGCTCAGCCAGAACCGCCCCGACGGCGATCGCGAACGGGTCGCCGCCGAACTGAAATCGGTGGGCGGCGATCAGGCCCTCGGCGTCGCCGGCCTGATGGAGGATTTGGAACGGAACCGATAGCGCCAATGGCCTGAGGTTCAGGTCAGGCTGATGTTTCCGTCGATTTCCTTGCTGAGCCCGAGGGAGTCGATGGTCAGGGTCATCCGCGCGGCGATGTTTTCGTCACCCTTGAGGCGACCATCCTCCACCGCCGCCCGGACCGCGGCTTCGAGTTCGCGCTGCGACGTGACGCCCACGTTCTTGAGGAATTTTCGAATCTGCATGTTGAAGACTTCGTCATCCATGGAAAGTTCCCCTCTGCTGAATTTGCCTCCGAGAATAGGGAATTGCGCCGCCGCCGCCAACGATCGTGGCGAAGATGGGAAATCGGTGTGGAATCAGGGTGCGCGGCCTTGTTCCTGTTTCCGCCGTCCCCTTGAGTTGCTAGAGTCGGCGGCCGTCTTTGCTTTCCCCGGCGTCGCACCAACGAACAATGGGAGAAAACCATGAACCTCCATGAGCAGCTTATGGCCAGGGCCGAGGAGGGACGACCGGTCCGGGTCGGCCTCATCGGCGCCGGCAAGTTCGGTGCCATGTTTCTCGCCCAGGCCCGGCACACCCCGGGGCTGCACGTTCTCGGCGTTGCCGACCTTTCCGTCGAACGAGCCCGAGCCAACCTCGCCGAAACCGGCTGGCCGGAGGAACAGTTTTCCGCCGCGTCCTTCGCCAAGGCATTGGCCCAGGGGACAACCTATGTCACCGACGATGCCGAGGCCCTGATCAACACCGGCGGCATGGAGGTGATCGTCGAGGCCACGGGCCTCCCCGATGCCGGCATCCGCCACGCCCTGGCCAGCATCGAGCGCGGTCGCCACGTGGTCATGGTCAACGTCGAGGCCGACGTTCTCGCCGGACCTTTGCTGGCCCGGCGCGCCAAGGAAGCCGGGGTCGTCTATGGCATGGCCTACGGCGACCAGCCGGCGCTCATTTGCGAACAGGTCGAGTGGGCCCGCTCCTGCGGTTTCGAGGTCGTCTGCGCCGGCAAGGGAACCAAGTACCTGCCCGAATTCCACGCCTCGACCCCGGATACCGTCTGGGGCTACTACGGCCTGTCGCCCGAGCGGGCGGCGGCCGGTGGCATGAACCCGAAGATGTTCAATTCCTTTCTTGACGGTACCAAGTCGGCCATCGAAATGGCGGCGGTGGCCAATGCCACGGGCCTGACGCCGGCGCCCGACGGCCTAGGGTTCCCGCCTGTCGGTGTCGATGAGCTGCCCCAGGTCTTGCGCCCGGCCGCCGACGGCGGCGTGCTCCACCACAAGGGCACCGTCGAGGTCATTTCCAGCGTCAACCGCGACGGCTCCGACGTGGAGAGGGACCTTCGCTGGGGCGTCTATGTGACCTTTGAGGCGCCGAGCGATTATGCCGCCCGCTGTTTTTCCGAATACGGCGTCGTCACCGACGACAGCGGACGCTACACCGCCCTCTACCGGCCCTTCCATCTGATCGGCCTCGAACTCGGCGTCAGTGTCGCCAATGCCGGCCTTCGCGACCTCTCCACCGGCACCGCCGACGGATTCCGTGGCGACGTCGTCGCCACCGCCAAGCGGGACCTGGAGGCCGGTGAGATGCTCGACGGCGAGGGCGGGTACTGTGTTTACGGCAAACTGATGCCGGCGGCCGATTCCCTGAAGCGGGGTGGCCTGCCCCTCGGTCTTGCCCACGGCGTCAAGCTGAAGAACGACATAGCCGCCGGACTGCCCCTGCTCTGGTCCGATGTCGATATCGACGAGACCGACGACACGGTGCGGTTCCGGCGCGAAATGGAGGCGGCGTTCGCGCCCGCGTCCGGCCAGCCATTGCCGCAGGCCCAGCCGGCGTGACCGGCGTTGCCGTCATCACCGGCGCCAGCCGCGGTATCGGTGCGGCGGCGGCGCGCCTTCTCGGGGCGCAGGGTTACGCGGTGTGCGTCAATTTCATCGCCGCCGGGGAAAAGGCCGAAGCCGTCGTCGACGACATAACCGGGGCCGGCGGCACGGCTATCGCCGTCAAGGCCGATACCAGCATCGAGGCCGACGTCGTCCGCCTTTTCGAAACCGTCGACAATGAACTCGGTCCCCTGACCGCCCTGGTCAACAACGCCGGAATCACCGGTGGTTTTCGCCGCGTCGAGGAGATCGATGCCGCGCTTCTTCGCTCTGTCCTCGACGTCAACGTCACCGGTTATTTTCTCTGTGCTCGCGAAGCCGTGCGCCGCATGTCCACCAGGCGCGGCGGCGCCGGCGGCACCATCGTCAACGTTTCCTCGGCCGCGTCGTGGACCGGCAGCCCCGACGAATGGGTCCACTATGCCGCAACCAAGGGCGCCACGGATACGCTGACCATCGGCCTTGCCCGCGAGGTGGCCGGCGAGGGAATCCGCGTCAACGCGGTTAACCCGGGGTTGATCGACACCGATATCCACGCCGCCGCCGGCGAACCCGACCGCTTGGCCCGCATGGGGCCGTCCTTTCCCATGGGGCGCGGTGGTGCCCCCGAGGAGGTTGCCCAGGCAATCCTGTTCCTGGTCTCCGATGCCTCTTCCTTCACCACCGGCGCCTTGTTCCCGGTCTCCGGTGGTCGGTAAGCGATAACCTTCCATAAATTGGGAAAAATGGGAAATTCGCCCCGTTCTAGGGGATATCCCCCGCCGATCTAGGGGATATCCCCCGTTCGCAATATCCCGGATATGGCCAAATTTCGGTACAGGGTCTTTGCGCGGCCCGGAATTTCGCGACTCCGCCCGGGCCGAGTGTAGTTGGCATGGAAATTGCTAGTAACTAGGTGACGGCGCGTGCCGGCTCGAACGGTTTTCGCCTTTTTCGGGCCATCCGTCACAGGAAAGTCACAAGAAAAAAAGTGGTTCTCCTGGTACAGAAATTAACCTCAGGGTGAGGAATCACTGAAACTATGAAAAACGACGGCGCGTCTTTTTATCCGCCATGGATGCCGGGTGTGGTTGAAACCCGGCGCCAACGAGCGGTGACGGCAACCGTGAATAGGAAATAGGTATGAATATTATCAAGTTTGCATTGGTGGCTCTGGTGACAATTCTGGCTGGAGCAACGGGCGCCGCGGCCGCGGTCGAAGCACTCACCAGCCGTCCCGGAATCGTCCAGCCGGTCTACCTGACTCAGGAATCGCGGCCCGTGGCCAGCGTCGTTCTGCTGCCGGGCGGACGGGGAAAGGTCGGCCTCGACGCCACCAGGGGCATCACCCGGGGCAAGATCAATTTTCTCGTTCGCAATCGCCGGATTTTCGCCGCCAACGGTTTCAATGTCGCGATTCCCGATGTGCCCTCCGATCGCCAGGATTCCAACGGCCTGAACGGATTCCGGCTGACCGATGATCATGCCGCCGACATCAAGGCGGTGATCGCCCGACTGCGCGCCATCGCGCCGGTCCCCGTATTGGTCGTCGGCCGGAGTGACGGAACCCTGTCCGCCGCCAATATCGCGGCCCGGCTTGGCCCGGATGGTCCTGACGGTGTCGTCCTCACCGCCTCGCTCACCCGGCGAAGCGAGGTGCGGCCGACCACCCTGGCGGATGTGGACCTGAGCCAGGTGCGGGTCCCGACGTTGATCGTCCATCACCGGGAGGACGGGTGCGTAACGACGCCCTTCGCCGATACCCGGGTCCTGAAGGCACGGCTGACCCAGGCTCCCGAGGCCACGATCATGCCCATCGTTGGTGGCGCCATCGAAAGCGGCAATCCCTGCCGGAACCTGTCTCACCACAGCTTCATGGGTCAGGAAATCGACGTCGTTGACGCCATCTCGACCTGGATCAAGACCCGGGCTTTCTAAGCACGGCTTTCCTTTACAGCCCTGCGCTTGCGCCGTATTGTGCCGGCCCGAACATGTTCATCGGGTCCGGCACTTCGGACCCGGCATACCAGGATCACCGGACCGGCTGCTGCCGCGCCGTAATTCGAGGACCCGATCCAAAGCCGATCTTCTCTTCATGGCCGACGAAAACACTCACCCCTACCGGGCGTTGCTGGCGGCCGGGGGGATCGAACCTGACCCGTTTCAGCAACAGGTAGCGGAAAAGCTGCACAGCCTCCATTTGGAGCTGGCCGACTATGCCCCGCACAAGCAGCCGGCGGCATGGAAGGGGCGTCTCGGTCTCGGCCCTTCGCGCCCAGAGCCACCCCGGGGTATTTACCTGTTTGGCGGCGTCGGCCGCGGCAAGACCATGCTCATGGACGTGTTCTTCGACAACGCGGTGGTCGAGGAAAAGAAACAGGTTCATTTTCATGCCTTCATGCTCGACGTCCACAGCCGCCTGAGCCGGTTCCGCCAGGGCGAAAAGGCGGGAAAGGGACCCGTCGCCGCCGATCCCATCGCCGCCCTGGCCAAGGTCATCGCCGAGCGGGCATGGTTGCTGTGCTTCGACGAATTCCACGTCACCAATATCGCCGACGCGATGATTCTCGGTCGCCTGTTCGAGGCCCTGTTCGATTTGGGCGTTGTCGTCGTGACGACGTCGAACCGACCGCCCCGTGATCTCTACAAGGACGGCCTGCACCGGGAGCGGTTCCAACCCTTCATCGATCTTCTCGAGGAAAGGCTGGATGTTCTCGAACTGGACGGCGGGGTCGACTACCGCCTCGAGCTGATGCGCGGCGCCAACCTCTACATAACCCCCGCGACCCTTGAGAATCGCCACAAACTGGAATGCTATTTCCGCAGCCTGACCAAGGGTGTCGACGCCCAGCCCGACCAGTTCACCGTACAGGGCCGCGATATCGAGATACCCCTCGTCGCCGATGGTGTCGCCTTCAGTACCTTCCGCGATCTTTGTGAAATGCCGCTGGGTGCCGCCGATTATCTGAGCATCGCCGCCCGCTACCACACGCTGGTTCTTGCCGGCATCCCCCGTCTCGGGGTCAACAATCACAACGAGGCGAAGCGGTTCGCCACCCTTATCGATGCTCTTTACGAGCAGAAGGTGAACCTGATTTGTTCCGCCGCCGACCAACCGGACCGGCTTTATCCGGAGGGTGCCGGCGCATTCGAATTCCAACGAACCGCCTCGCGGCTCGTCGAGATGCAATCCGAGGAATACAAGAGCATTCGTTATCTGGAATAGAGGTGACCGAAAGTCGCCGGCCTTCCCGGCAAGTCCCAATTATAGGGTGGAAAAAACACGATTTTCCCTTATATCAGGGGTGTGGAAGGGAAGGACGAAAATCGGCATACGGCCGATCAATCGATGCGAGGAGTAACGCTGCAATGCAAACCATAGTCCTTCCGCGGGACGGGGCCCGGACCGAGGCCGATTTGGATCCGACCCTTGACCTCTGGTCCGAGATCGAGCGCCTGCGGCGCGAAAAGAACGCGGTGATCCTTGCCCATTACTACCAGGATGGGGAGATCCAGGACCTTGCCGACTTCGTCGGTGATTCCCTCGACCTGTCGCGCAAGGCGGCGAGCACCGACGCCGACGTCATTGCCTTCTGCGGCGTGCGCTTCATGGCCGAAGTGGCCAAGATCCTGAGCCCCCGGAAGACCGTGCTGTTGCCCGACGCCGAGGCCGGCTGTTCCCTGGAGGACGCCTGTCAGCCCGAGGATTTCCGCCGCTTCCGCGAGGAGCATCCGGACCACATCGCGGTCACCTACATCAACTGTTCGGCCGAGGTGAAGACCCTTTCGGACGTTATCGTTACCTCGTCCAACGCCGAGCACATCATTCGCCAGCTGCCCGCCGACAAGCCCATCCTGTTCGCGCCCGACCGTCATCTGGGGGCGTACCTGGCGCGCCAGACCGGGCGCGAGATGACGCTCTGGCCGGGAGCCTGTGTGGTTCACGACCGTTTCTCCGAGCGCGAGTTGACCAAGCTCATGGTCCATCACCCCCGGGCCAGGGTGGCCGCCCATCCCGAATGCCCCGACGGCATCCTCAAGCACGCCGACTATGTGGGATCGACCCACTACATTCTTGAATACGTCCTCAAGGACCCGGCCGAGGAATTCATCATTGCCACCGAGCGCCACATCATCCACCAGATGGAGAAGGCGGCGCCCGGCAAGACCTTCATCCCGGCGCCCGGCGCCGACGGCGGCTGCAGCTGCGCCGACTGCCCCTACATGGAACTGAACACCCTGGAAAAGCTCTACCTCTGCCTCGTCAACGCGGCGCCCAGGGTGGAGATTCCCGACGATGTCCGCCTCCGGGCCCTCCGCCCCCTCGAACGCATGATGGAGATGTCTCCCCCCGTCGTGCAGGCGGCGGTGCAGGCGGCGGAATAGAGCACGATCCCGCCGTGGCGGTTCCCGCCCTCGATCCCGTGGACGTCCGGGTTGCGGTGGAAACGGCCCTCGCCGAGGATATCGGCCGTGGCGACATCACAACCGAAGCGGTAATCCCGGCCGACGCCGTCCTCAACGTTCACATGGTTGCCCGCCAGGATCTCGTGGTTGCCTGCTTGCCGGTGGCCGTCACCGTGTTCGATCGCCTGGCGCCGTCCGCATCCCGGGACGTGACCGCCGCCGAGGGTGCTTCGGTCTCCCCGGGAACCGTCATCATGCGCCTCCAGGGACCGGCCCGCGGACTCCTGTCCGCCGAGCGCACGGCCCTCAACCTGGTGCAACTGCTTTCCGGTATCGCCACCCGGACCCGGACCTTTGTCGAACGCATCGCCGGGACCGGCGCCGTCGTGCTGGATACCCGCAAGACCATTCCCGGTTTGCGGGCCCTGTCCAAGTACGCCACCGCCCTGGGCGGGGCGCAAAATCACCGCATGCGTCTCGACGACGGCGTCCTGATCAAGGACAACCATATCGCCGTCTGCGGCGGCGTCACCCAGGCCGTCACCCGCGCCCGGGACGCCGGCCTGACCGACATCGAGGTCGAATGCGACACCCTGGACCAGGTCCGCGAAGCCCTCGCCGCCGGCACCAACCGCATCCTCCTCGACAACATGCCCCCCGACATTCTCCGCGAGGCCGTCCGCGTCAACGCTGGACAGGTTCCGCTGGAGGCCTCTGGCGGCGTATCCCTGGACACCATCCGCGCCATCGCCGAAACCGGAGTCGATTACATTTCGGTCGGGTCCATCACCCAGTCGGCGCCCGCCGTCGACATCGGTCTCGACCTCGCGGAGGGCTGAGAAGCGGCCCGGTTTCTGACAGGGAATTCCGTTGTTTAGCCAGCGCCCATGTCGGGTTGAAAAAGCCGCCGTTCCCCTTGCCCTCGTTCCTGAATCGCGCTACTAACGGCGCGCGGGGGCCAGTTAGCCCCGCGGTGTGCGGTGCCGCGGTTGTTTCACCATTATCTGACCGAAGGACAGGTCCATGGCACGTAACAAAATCGCGCTCGTAGGCGCCGGCAACATCGGTGGAACCCTTGCTCACTTGATCGGCTTGAAAGAGTTGGGCGATGTTGTCCTGTTCGACATCCTTGACGGGATCCCCCAGGGTAAGGCCCTGGACATAGCCCAGTCGTCGCCGGTCGAGGATTTTGACGCCCGTTGCGTCGGCGCCAACCGGTACACGGCGCTCAAAGGGGCCGACGTGGTCATCGTCACCGCCGGCGTCGCCCGCCGGCCGGGCATGAGCCGCGACGATCTGATTGGCATCAACACCAAGGTCATGGAAGCCGTCGGCGCGGGCATCAAAAAGAACTGCCCCAAAGCCTTTGTCATTTGCGTTACCAATCCCCTCGACGCCATGGTTTGGGCGTTGCGCGAGATTACCGGCCTGCCCCACAACAAGGTCGTCGGCATGGCCGGCGTTCTCGATTCGGCCCGTTTCCGCTATTTCCTCGCCGACGAGCTCAACGTTTCGGTCGAGGACGTGACCGCGTTCGTCCTCGGCGGTCACGGCGACACCATGGTCCCGCTGGTACGTTATTCCACCGTTGCCGGCATACCTCTGCCCGACCTGGTGGCCATGAAAATGCTCTCC
>JAJFIG010000145.1 GCA_021775195.1 Rhodospirillales bacterium
CCTGGTGGCGTCGTCGCCTCGGATTCGCCCATGGGACCGCCGAATCCGCCGACTGGGCGGCGGGTGCCCTGGCCGCCGTCGAGGAAAGGCTTTTCTGGGGCCGATTCGGTCTTTGACCGCCGCTGATGGCGCCTTGACCCGGGGTCGCGCCGCCCTCTACAAAGGCTCCCATGTTCGGTTTCAGCCTCACAAAGCTACTCTTCACCGTCGCCGTGATCATGATCGTCTGGTACGGGTTCAAGTGGCTCGGCCGGGTCCAGGCCCAGCGTAACGCCGAGGTCAAGGGAAAACCGGCCGATTCCGGGCGCAAGACCCCGAGAGGCGCCGCCACGGCCCAGGTCGAGGACATGGTCGAATGCGCCACCTGCGGCTCCTTCGTACCGGCCCGGGGCGCCACAAATTGCGGCCAGGCCGGCTGCCCCTATATCGGATGAGGTTTTGTGCGGTCCTGTCCTTGACCGGATTCCGGGCGGGCAGTATCTTCGCTGCACTGCAATAATTCAGTGGATTGAATCCAACGTTTGGCACCATGGCCACCCCGTCCGACACCAAGCCCAGCTTCCAGTCGCTGATCCTGAAACTGCAGTCTTTCTGGGCCGACCGCGGCTGCGTCGTCCTGCAGCCCTATGACGTCGAGGTCGGGGCCGGCACCTTCCACCCGGCGACCACGCTGCGCGCCCTTGGTGGCGAGCCCTGGCGCACCGCCTACGTGCAGCCGTCCCGCCGGCCCACCGACGGCCGCTACGGCAACAATCCCAACCGGCTCCAGCACTATTACCAGTTCCAGGTCCTGCTCAAGCCTTCCCCCGGCGACGTCCAGGACCTCTACCTCGAGAGCCTTTTCGACCTTGGAATCGATCCGGCGCTCCACGACATCCGCTTCGTCGAGGACGACTGGGAAAGCCCGACCCTGGGCGCCTGGGGCCTCGGCTGGGAAGTCTGGTGCGACGGCATGGAGGTCACCCAGTTCACCTATTTCCAGCAGGTCGGCGGTATCGAGTGCGATCCGGTCTCCGTCGAGCTGACCTACGGCATCGAGCGCCTCGCCATGTACATCCAGGGGGTCGAGAACGTCTACGATCTCGACTGGAACGGCGCCGGCGTCACCTACGGCGACGTTTTCCTGCAGAACGAGCGCGAGTTCTCGGCCTACAACTTCGAGCATGCCGACACCGAACGCCTGCTGCGTCACTTCACCGATGCCGAGAGCGAATGCGCCCTGGTCCTGGAAAAGGACCTGCCTCTGCCCGCCTATGACCAGTGCCTCAAGGCCAGCCATCTCTTCAACCTGCTCGACGCCCGCGGCGTCATCAGCGTCACCGAGCGCGCCGCCTACATCGGCCGCGTCCGCGCCCTCACCAAGGCCTGCTGCGAGGCATGGCTCGAAAGCCGCGGGGAGGGTGCCTAGGCCATGGCTGAACTGCTGCTCGAGCTGTTGTCCGAGGAAATCCCGGCGCGCATGCAGGCCCGCGCCGCCGCCGACCTCAAGCGCCTGGTGACCGACGGCCTTGCCAAGGCCGATCTCGCCTTTGATTCCGCCCGCTCCTTTGCCACCCCCCGGCGCCTGACCCTGGTCGTCGATGGCCTGCCCCTGGCCCAGCCCGACGTGACCGAGGAAAAGCGCGGTCCCCGGGTCGACGCGCCGGAGAAGGCAGTCCAGGGATTTCTCGGCTCCATCGGCCTGACCATCGATCAGGTGGAACAGCGCGAGGCCCCCAAGGGCACCTTCCTTTTCGCCGTCGTCGAGAGGAAGGGCCGGGCCGCCGCCGATGTCGTGAAGGAAACCGTGGAAGGGGCCTTGGCCGCCTTGCCCTGGCCCAAGTCCATGCGTTGGGAGGAGACGGGGGTGCGCTGGGTTCGCCCCCTGAAGAGCATCCTCTGCCTGCTCGACGGCGCCGTGGTTCCGGTCCGCCATGGCCCGCTCACCGCCGCCGACGCCACCGCTGGCCACCGTTTCCTGGCGCCGGGGTCCCTTGCCGTCAAGGACTTCGCCGACTACCAGGCGAAGCTCGGCAAAGCCAGGATCGTTCTTGATGGGGACGAGCGGGCGGCCATGATCCGGGATGGCGCCACGGCCCTGGCCGAAAATGCCGGTCTTACCGTCAAGCCGGACGAAGGCCTGCTGGCCGAGGTCGCCGGTCTGGTCGAATGGCCCGTGGTCCTCATGGGGACCATCGACGAGGCTTTCATGGGGGTGCCGCCCGAGGTCCTGACCACCGCCATGCGCGCCCACCAGAAGTATTTTTCCCTGCTCGACGGCGACGGCAGCCTGGCGCCTCGCTTCATCGTCGTCGCCAACACCGAGGCCGCCGACGGTGGCGCCGCCATTGTTGCCGGCAACGAGCGCGTGCTCCGCGCCCGCCTGTCCGACGCCACCTTCTTCTGGGACCAGGACCGCAAGGCGAGCCTGGAAAGCCGGGTCTCGGCACTTGGCGGGCGGATATTCTACAAGGGCCTCGGTACCGTCGAGGACAAGGCCCACCGCCTCGCCGGTCTGGCCGAAGGTCTGGCCGCCTCGGTGCCCGGCTGTGACGCCGCCAAGGCCAAACGGGCGGCGCTGCTCGGCAAGGCCGACCTGTCCACCGCCATGGTCGGTGAGTTTCCCGAGCTCCAGGGGGTCATGGGCCGCTACTACGCCGTCAACGACGGCGAGGACGAGGCCGTCGCCCGGGCCGTTGCCGAGCACTATTCGCCCCTCGGCCCCAACGACGCCTGCCCCGACGCCCCTGTCAGCGTCGCCGTCGCCCTGGCCGACAAGATCGATAGCCTGGTCGGTTTCTTTGCCATCGACGAGAAGCCGACCGGATCCAAGGACCCCTTCGCCCTGCGCCGGGCCGCCCTCGGCGTCATTCGCCTGATCATCGAGAACGGCTTGCGCCTGCCGCTCGCACAGGCCTTCACCTCGGCCTACGGACTTTACCGGGACCACCCGGGCGTCCAATTCGCGCCGCCGCCGGAACGCATCGTCGACGATCTGCTCGAATTCTTCGCCGACCGCCTCAAGGTGCACCTGCGCGATCAGGGCGTCCGCCATGACCTGATCACCGCGGTCTTCGCCCTTGGCGGCGAGGACGACCTGGTGCGCCTGCTCGACCGGGTCCGGGCGCTGGAGGGGTTCCTCGGCACCGAGGACGGCGCCAACCTGCTGACCGCCTTCAAGCGCGCCACCAATATCGTCCGCATCGAGGAAAAGAAGGATGGCGTCGGCTACGAGGGCTCCGTCGACGAGGGCCGGTTGACCGAGCCCCAGGAACAGACGCTCTTCGCCAGCCTGGCCAAGGCGGGCGACGGGATCACGGCGGCGTTGGCCGATGAACGCTATGCCGAGGCAATGACCCACCTGGCCCGCCTGCGGGTGCCGGTGGACGGATTTTTCGACACGGTGACCGTCAATTGCGAGGAACCGGATTTAAGGGGCAATCGTCTCCGGCTTCTGTCGCAAATTCGTTCGGCCCTTGGCGGGGTCGCGGATTTCTCCAGGATCGAGGGATAGGGGTAATGACCAAGTGGGTGTACGGCTTCGGTGACGGGCGCGCGGAAGGG
>JAJFIG010000146.1 GCA_021775195.1 Rhodospirillales bacterium
CGGGTTCAGGGACGTCATGGGCTCTTGAAAGACCATGGCGATGTCCTTGCCCCGGATGCTCCGGATTTCCTCGTCCCCAAGCTCTAGCAGGTCCCGTCCCTGAAAGTGGATGGTGCCGCCATTCGTGCGTCCGGGAGGATCGGGGATGAGCCGAAGAATCGACAGCGCGCTGACGGACTTTCCGCACCCGGACTCGCCAACCAGGGCGACCGTTTCACCCTCCTCGACGTTATAGGTAACACCATCCACCGCCTTGACCGTGCCGGCGGAAGTAAAAAACTGGGTGCGTAGGTCTTCTATCTCTAGCAGTGTGGGCAATGAACCCCCCTGGTTCTCCAACAGTTATTCCTTGGTCTGTCGGTCGACTGATTGTGGGAGACGGTATGATCCCGCAATCCAAATGTCAATTGCTCACACAACGGCATGATCACGGTATTTCAAATGCCCAAATTTCTTATTGCATCGCGGCAACTATAGTATTGGCGCCGGTTGGATTTGCCGCTCCTGAACGCCGTCGAATCGATGGCTCCGATGTCCGTCATTGGACTAGAATGTCCTAACAATGCTGCAAATCCCGGCCAAAGACGGTTGCATGGGCCCGGGGGCACAACCACCATATCGATGCTGCAACCGCGAAGAATGGAAGAAACCGGGACGGCCCGTATTTAGGACAAATCCAGGAAACGGCCACCCAATGTCAATTCAAACCGCAATAAAAGGGGAATGACGATGGCGTCAGAACGCTACGAAACCGGCCTCAAGATCCGCAAGGAAGTCCTCGGGGCGCAATATGTCGATAAGGCGCTTTCGGGAATTGACGACTTCAACCGCGATTTCCAGGAAATGGTGACGGAATACTGCTGGGGCGGCGCCTGGGGCCGGGGCGGACTGAGCAAGCAGCAGCGCAGCATGCTCAATCTCGGCATGCTGGCGGCGCTGAACCGGCCCCACGAATTCAAGATCCACTTCCGCGGCGCGTTGACCAACGGGTGCAGCCTGGACGACCTGAAGGAAATCCTGCTGCAGATCGCCGTCTATTGCGGCATTCCGGCCGGCGTCGAGGCATTCCGGATCGCCCGCGAGGTCCTCAAGGAAGAGGGCGTCGACGTCGGCGGCGCCAGCCAATGACCGGCCATCGTTACGGCTTTGCCGGCCTCGGCAACATGGGCGGCCCCATGGCCACCAACATCGCCGGCGGCGGCTTCGACCTGGTGGCCTACGACAAGGCCGGCACCCGGGAGCGGGCCCCGGACGGGGCGGAAATAGCCGATACCCTGGCCGAGGTTGCGGCGGCTGTGGATTCGCTTTTCCTCTGCCTGCCCGACGGCCCGGTGGTCCTGGAAGTGGCGGCGGAACTGGCGGCCTTGCCGGAACGCCGGGTCAAGACGGTCATCGACCTTTCGACCATCGGCATCAAGGCGGCCCAGGAGGCCAACGCCCTGCTGGGCGCCGCCGGCATCACCTATATCGATGCACCGGTCAGCGGCGGTCAGGCCGGCGCCCGCGCCGGCACCATCACGGTGATGTGGGCTGGACCGGAAGGGTCGATGGAGGACTACCGCAAAATCCTCAAGGTGTTCTCCGGCAACCCCATCCACGTCGGTGTGCGCGCCGGCCAGGGCCAGGCGGTGAAGCTTCTCAACAACTTCCTCTCGGCAACGGCCATGGTGGCAACGTCGGAAGCCATGACGTTTGCCGTGGCGCAGGGGCTGGATATGCAGACGGTGCTCGACGTGGTCAACGTCTCGACGGGCCAGAACACGGCGACCCGGGACAAGTTCCCCCAGCGAATCGTCACCGGGAGCTACGATGCCGGCTTCGCCACGGCGCTGCTGACCAAGGACGTGCGCCTTTACCTGGAGAACGTCCAGGACGCGGGAACACCGGACGCAATGGGCCGCCTGATCGCCGATATCTGGCGGCGGGCCAACGAAACCATGCCCGGCAGCGACTTCACGCGCATCCACGAGTTCATCCGGGATGGGGGCAAGGACTAACCGGCGGCGGCGGCGCCGGCCGAAGTCCCGGCGATGCGCCCGAAGACGGAACCCGAGGTAAGTCCGGTTCCGCCCGGGTAGTTGAAATAGAACAGCCCGCCGACCAGTTCGCCGGCGGCATAGAGTCCGGGGATGGCGGCGTTCTCGTTGTCCAGGACCTGGGCCCCGGAGGTGATGCGCAGGCCGCCGAAGGTGAAGGTGATGCCGCAGGTGATCGCGTAGGCCTCGAAAGGCGGCTCGTCCAGGGTGTTGGCCCAGTTGGACTTCGGCACCGCGAGGCCACGGGTGCCGCGGCCGTCCTTGACGTTGGGATCGAAGGGAACGTCGGACATCACGGCGGCATTGTATTCGGCGACGGTGGCGAGGAAGCGGGCCTCGTCCACGTCCTCCATGCGCCGGACGAGTTCCTCCAGGGTGTCGGCGCTGACCTTGGTCACCTGGCGGATGCGGTATTCGTCGCGCAACAGGTGCAGGACCTTCTTATCGAAGACCTGCCAGGCGAACTGGCCGGGCTGCTCCAGCACCACGCGGCCGTACTTGGCATAGGTGTAGTTGCGGAAGTCGGCGCCCTCGTCGACGAAGCGCTCGCCGCGTTCGTTGATCATGACGCCGAAGGGATAGCTGTGCTTCTGGAAGGCGTCGCCGACGGCGAGGTCGCCGAATTCGGGGGCGTTCTTCTCCCAGCCGACGGCGTGGCAGCCCGACCAGTTGCCGCAGGGCGAGGCACCGGCGTCCATGGCCATGCGGATGCCGTCGCCGGTATTGAAGCGGGTGCCCCGCACCTTGGCCAGGTCCCAGCCGGGGCCGAGGTAGCGGGTACGCCATTCGGCGTTGGCCTCGAAACCGCCGCTGGCAAGGATGACGGCACCGGCGCGGATGTCGACGGTCTTTCCCTGGTGGCGCGCCCTGACGCCATGGACGCCGCCGTCGTCGTGGAGCAGGGACAGGGCGGGGGTGTCGTAAAGTACCGTCACGTCCTCCTTCTCCACCGCCGCCATCAGGGCCTCGACCAGGCCCGGGCCGCCGCCCCAGGTCTCGACCACCAGGCCGCCCCAGAACTTGAAGCGGCCATCGACCTTGAACGCCTGGCGGCCGTAGATGGGAACGAACCGGACCCCCTTGGTGCGCATCCAGGCGAGGGTGTCGAAGCTCCGCTTGATCAGGATCTCGACGAGATCCGGGTCGGCCCGGTACTGGGTCACCCGGGCCATGTCGTCGAAGAACTGATCCTCGGTATAGGTGCCAAAATCGGTAGTGCGGCGTTCCTCGTCGGTGAGGTCGGGGACCAACTCTAGGATATCGTCGATGCCGCGGTAGGCGACCCGCATGGCACCGGCGGTAAAGGTTGTGTTGCCGCCCCTTTCGTCCCTGGGCGCGCGCTCGAGGATGGTCACCCGGGCGCCCTGTTCGCGGGCCGCAAGGGCGGCGCACATGGCGGCATTGCCGGCTCCCACGACGACGATGTCGGTTTCGATCGGTGCCATGACTACTCCCTCTTTATTCTTCTTCAGCCCGGTGCGAATGCCGGGAAGTTGCGGAGATGATCAATACTGGTGGTCGCCGGGTTCGAGCAGCGGGAAGGCGCTGGTCACGTGGGGCGCATCGACGGGGGACGCCGGACAGGCATAAGACGCGTCGAGCTGGTCCAGGGCGGTAGCGCCGAGCAGCGCCATGGCGATCCGGATCTCTTCTTCGAGCAGTTCGAGGACGCGGACGAGACCAGCCTGGCCCGCCGCCGCCATGCCCATGCAATAGAGCCGGCCGATGACCACCGCGTCGGCGCCGAGGATGATCGCCTTGACCACGTCGGTTCCGCGCAGGAAGCCGCCGTCCACCAGCACCCCCGCCCTGCCCCTGGCCTCGGCGACCACTTCCGGCAGCACGTCCATGGCGCCGCGGCCGTGGTCGAGCTGGCGGCCGCCGTGGTTGGAGACATAGACCATGTCGACCCCGTGCTCGCAGGCGATGGCGGTATCCTCAGCGGTGGCGATGCCTTTCAGGATCAAGGGCATGTCGTGGGTGTCCTTGAACCACTTCACCAGGTCCCAGCTGAGGCCGGTCTGGTATTCGAGGCCGGTGGCGCCGGCGCGCCACTCCTTTATGAAGCGGTTGGCGAGGTCCCGTTCGCGGCGGCTGTAAACGGCGGAATCGACGGTCAGGGAGAAGGCCACGTACCCGGCGTCCACGGCCCGGCGCACGATATCGTCCACCCAGGCATGGTCGCCACGGACATAAAGGTTGAAGACCTTGGGATTGTCCGCCGCGGCGGCGGTTTCCTCGAGGCCCGGCGAGGAGGTGGAGCTGTGAAAATTGATCGAACCGAATTCCGCCGCGCCGCGCGACGCGGTGGCGCCGCCGCCGGCCTCGAAGGTCTCCAACGACCCGATGGGCGCCAGCGCCACGGGAATGCGCATGGGGTGCCCCAATAAGGTCGACGAGCAATCGACACCGGTCATGTCCCTGAGCACCCGGGGACGGAAGGCGATGGAATCGAGGGCCTGGCGGTTCCGCTTCATGGTGGTCTCGGATTCGGCGGCGCCCATGAGGTAATCCCAGTGGTCGTGGGACAGGTTGGCGCGGGCCGCCTTGGCGATCTCGTGCAGGTTCAGGAAATCTTCCGACGGGTCACCCATGGTTCGTCACCGCTCCCGGCTTGTCATTCTCGACCATAGATGTTCGTTCCTTCCCAGGGTCGCCCGTGGATCAGACGGCCGCTTCCTCGCCCAGGAGGGCGATGCGGAAGCGGTCCTTCAGATGGACACCGTCCTTGGGCGGCAGGACCAGCGGCAGGTCTTCGGCGCGCACCTTGATGTTCAGGAAAACCGGGCCGGGGGCGCCGTGAATGTCGGCAATGGCGGCCTCCAGGCCGGCCTGATCATGGACGGTGCCGGTGATCGGCAGGCCGGCGGCGGCGGCCAGGGCCGCGAGATCGATGCCGTGGGCGGTATGGGTGAGCTGCATGCCGGTTTCGCCGTAGCGTTCGTTGTCGAGGACGACGATGGCCAGGTTCTCCGGTGCCTGCACGGCGATGGTCGCCAGGCTGCCTAGTCCCATCAGCATCTCACCGTCGCCGGTGATCACCAGGACCCGGCGCGAGGGCTGGGCCAGGGCCAGACCGAGGCCGATCATGGCCGCTCCGCCCATGGCTCCCCAGAGAGGAAAGGTCAGGGGGTGGTCGCCGGCGGCGGTGCAGTCCCAGGCCGGCGCCCCGAGGCCGGCGATGACCAGCGCCTCGCCGCGCCCGGCGAGGATCGCCTCGACCACGTCGCGGCGGCGCAGGGGATAGGTGTCGCTTCGCGTCACATCCATGGCTTCTCCCCCTATTTCCCGAAGGTCTTGGCACCGACGACGCGCTGGGAGATCAGCACCGCCGACAACCCGGGGCCGTCGAAGGCGGTGCGGGCGGCGGCGGCCACCGTATCGGCGATGCGGGCGGTGTCGTCGACGGGGTAGACGACGACGCCGGCGAGGCCGAGAACGTCGGCGGAGATCTGGCCCATGGGCACCTGCCAGGGATTGAATTCGCCCCACTGGCCGCGCATGGTCACCAGGATCGGAAGCGGGAACCGGCAGGCGCGGGCCAGGGAAAGCATGTTGACGCAGTTGCCGATGCCGCTGCTCTGCATCAACAGCACGCCGCGCTGCCCGCCGAGCCAGGCTCCGGCCAGGAAGGCGATACCCTCCTCCTCGGTAGTCAGGGAAACCGCGGTGAGCGCGTTGCTGTCACGGCACAACTCGATCAGCCGGGTGTGCCCGGCATCGGGAACGTAGGCCACCTGCTTGACGTCCATATCGAGCAGGACGCGGAATATGTCATCCGGCCAGGTGGCGGCGGTATTCATCTCTTGCTCCGGGGCTGTGGCGCAACCAGGAAAATCCAGTCGGGCAGAGATGGATTAGCACGGAAACGCCCGTATTTCCAGCCGACAGCTATATCGGCGGCTTCAGGGGCCGCTACCGATGTTTTCAGCGATCCCGATCACCCGCCGGGCCTGGATGACGACGGGATAGTCGATGAACTGGCCGTCGAGCTGGATGGAGGCGGAGCCGCTGGCTTCGGCTTCCTCGAAGGCGGCGACGATTGCCCTGGCCCGGGCGACCGCGTCGGCGCTCGGCGTGAAGACGCCGTTGATGGGGTCCACCTGTTCGGGATGGATGCACATCTTGCCCTGGAACCCCATGGTGCGGACCTCCTCGGCGGACCGCTTGAGGGCCTCGGCGTGTTCGGCGCCCAGACGGATGAAGACGGTGTCGATGGGCGGCTCCAGGCCGGCAACGCGGGACTGAAGCACGATGGCGGCGCGCACCGGGGCGAGCTCGGTCTCGTCGGCCGTCCACACCATGCCCATGTCGAGGGTGTAATCGGCGGCACCGAAGGACAGGCGCTTTATCCTGGAGCCGGCGGTGCAGATCTCGGCCAGGGCCGCCGCCCCCGGACCGGTCTCGATGATGGGGATCAGGTCGATGGTGCCGGGGGCGATGCCGTGCTGGCGCTCCAACTGGACGAGCAGCCAGTCGATGGTCAGCAACTGGGCCGCCGACTCGACCTTGGGCAGGACGATGCCGTCGAGCCACGGCCCCACCGTCTCCATCAGGTCGCCGTAACAGTACGGCGTGTCGTAGGCGTTGACGCGGACATAGCCGAGGCAGGAGCGCGGCCGCTTCATGGCCTCGACGATGGGCGCCCGGGTCGCCGCCTTCTCGGAGATGGCGACGGCGTCCTCGAGATCCAGGATCACGGCGTCGGCGCCGATGGTGAAGACCTTCTCGACCCGGCGCGGGTGGTTGCCGGGGGCGAAGAGGAAGGTGCGGAAGG
>JAJFIG010000147.1 GCA_021775195.1 Rhodospirillales bacterium
GTTCAGGATTCCCAGCGCTATCACGGCACCGTCGCCGCCATCAACGCCCGCCTTCAGGTCGGCACCACCCCGGGCAACCCGATCCTGGTGCAGCAGTTCAACAGCGCCCAGGCCGACCTCGACCGCGTCGGCATCGACACCGCCGAGATGAACAAGCTGTCGGCGGGCGTCGCCTCTGATTCGACCCTGTCTGCCTATCTTTCGGAATCGTCCCACGCCGCCTTCTCGATTTCCGGCGCCGTCGACGAGGACCACCGCCAGCTCGCCATCCTCGAGGACGAGGTCAACCGCACCGTCGTTCTCATCGATCGCCTGCTCAAGGAGGTCGCCGAGGACGTCAGCCGCCAGACCGCTTACGTCGCCACCGAACGCGGCAACCTCAACCTGTTGTCGGCGGGGGTCAAGACCGGCGAGATTTACGGCGCCAGCCTTGTCAACCGGGCCATGGTTTCGGCCAGCGGCGGCGGGCGCACCGGTGACATCTCCGCCCGTCCCATGAGCACCGCGGGGCGCCGGCCCATCGTCGTCATCCGTTTCGACCGCGCCAACGTTCCCTACCAGCAGGCGCTTTACAGCGCCGTCGGCAAGGTTCTCGAGCGCCGCCCCAACGCGGTTTTCGATCTCGTCGCGGTCGCCCCCAGCGCCGGTGGCACGGCGCGCGTCGCCCTCAACACCACCAAGTCGCGGCGCCACGCCGAGAGCGTGCTGCGGTCCCTGGTTGAAATGGGCCTGCCCCCCAGCCGCGTCGCCGTTTCCGGCCAGACCAGCGGCGCCGCCAGAACCAACGAAGTTCACCTTTATCTGCGCTGAGGCGTTCGTCGTCTCTGGGCTCTACTCTCCACGGCAACCGACCGGCGCCCCTGGCGCCGGTTTTCCATTTCACCCTAGGTCGTGTACTCATGGCCCGCTCCGAATCCGAAACCCGCACCCATTCCGTCTCCTGGCAAGACGTCCACCGCGACATCCGGAGCCTCGCCCGGCAATTGCAACCGCAAGGCCCCTGGCGGGGCATCGTCGCCATCACCCGCGGCGGCCTGGTGCCGGCCGCCGTCCTCGCCCGCGAGCTCAACATCCGTCTCGTCGACACCCTTTGCGTCGTCAGCTACGACGAGCGCGTCAAAGGTATTGTCGAAGTCCGCAAGATGCCGGAGCGGGCACTCGCCGACATCGGCGATGGCTGGCTGCTGATCGACGACATCGTCGATAGCGGGGATACCATCCGTACTGCCCGCGACATCCTGCCCGAGGCCCATTTTTCCGCTGTCTACGCCAAACCCGCCGGCCGCGACCTGATCGATACCTTCGTCCACCAGATCGACCAGGACACCTGGGTCGCGTTCCCCTGGGACGATGCCGGGGACGACACCGACGACCGACAAAGCTGACGCGGCTCAACCAGGCATCGATACGCCTTGCAAGGCGCCCCGTGCCGGGCCACATTTCCCTGGCACCGAAAACAAGGGAGGCCGTCGTGACTCGCACGCTGAAGCTCGTCGCAGTTGCCCTGCTGGCCGCCGTCACCGCCCTGCCCGCCTCCGCCACCACCGACGTGACGCCGTTGCTCGGCCAGCTCCGCATGCCGCCCGGGTTCGAAATCCAGGTCTATGCCAAGGTACCCGGCGCCCGCTCCATGGCCGTTGCCGAGGACCTGGGTGTCGTCTTCGTCGGCACCCGGGGCAGTTCGGTCTACGCCATCGTCGACAGGAACGGTGATGGCCGTGCCGACAGCGTCGTGCGAGTCCGGGACGGCCTCAAGGTCGCCAACGGCATCGCCTGGCGCGACGGTGCGCTTTTCATCGCCGAACAGCACCGGGTGATCCGCCTCGACGGCGGCGATCTGCCGGCCATCGCCAAGGCCCGGCCCCGGGTCCTCTTCGCCGGCCTCCCCGACAAGGGCTGGCACGGCTGGCGCTACGCCGCCTTCGGCCCCGACGGGCATCTCTATGTGACCATCGGCTCTCCCTGCAACATATGCACCGTCAAGGGACTGGAGGGGACAATCATCCGCCTCGACCCCGAGGGCGGCACCCCCGAGATCATCGCCTCCGGCATCCGCAATTCCGTCGGCATGGACTTTCATCCCGGGACTGGCGATCTCCACTTCACCGACAACGGCGCCGACAACATGGGCGACGACGTGCCGCCCGAGGAATTCAACCGCGCCCACGAACCCGGCCTTTACTTCGGCTTTCCCTACTTCGGCGGCGGCGATGCCCGCACCGCCCAGTTCCGCGGCCGTACACCGTCCCAATCGGTAACCATGCCCGTGATCACCTTTGGCGCCCACGTCGCCCCCCTTGGCATGCACTTCTATCGCGGCACCTCGTTCCCGTCCGCCTACCGCAACCACGCCTTCGTCGCCCAGCACGGGTCGTGGAACCGTTCCGTTCCCGACGGCTACCGGGTGGTGCGGGTGATCTTCGACGAAACCGGCCGCGCCACCGGCCACGAACCCTTCATCGAGGGCTGGCTCAGGGACGGCAAGGCCTGGGGCCGGCCCGTCGACGTCAAGGAACTGGGCGACGGCTCGCTCCTGGTCTCCGACGACCGCGCCGGCGTCATCTACCGCGTCACCTACGGCGGCCAATGAGCCTTTGACACTGTCGGACCGCTTCGGAATTCAAAGCAATCCCTGGGCTACCAGCAGGACAACGGCATAGCGGGCCGCCTTGCCGGTTGCCACCAGAATCACGAAGATCCAGGCGTTGACCCTGAGCATACCGGCGGCAAAGGTCAGCGGGTCACCGACCACCGGCAGCCACGCCATCAACAGCGACCACACCCCGTAGCGGCCGAACCAGGCTTGGGCACGGGCCAGCTGGTCGGGCTTGACCGGGAACCACTTGCGGTCCTGCCAGTGCAGACAGAACCGCCCCAGCACCCAGTTGACCACCGCCCCCAGGGTATTGCCCGTGCTCGCCACCAGCCACAGCACGACGGCGTCGCCCGTGTCGGCCGCATAAAGCCCGGCCAAAACCGCTTCCGAAGAAAATGGCAGGATGGTCGCCGCCAGAAAGGCGCTGGCGAACAGGCCGAAGTAGACAGACAGAATTCTACGCCGCCACGTTATCGATGAGCCGCGCCTTGCCCATCCAGGCCGCGGCCAGGACCCGGGCAGGGCGTTCCGGGGCCTGCACCGGCTCCAGGGTCTCGGCATCGCGCACGGTGACGTAGTCCACCTTGGCAAAACCCGCCGCCGTCAGCTCCGCCGCTGCCCAGGTTTCCAGCTTCGCCGGCGTCTCGCCCCCGGCGAAACGTTCGGCAACCCGGCCGATGGTCCGGTAGAGCGCCGGCGCCGCCGCCCGTTCCTCGGGCGTCAGGTAGGCGTTGCGCGACGACAGCGCCAGTCCGTCGGCCTCGCGCACCGTTGCCACCCCCTGGATCGTCGCCGGGATGTCCAGGTCCCTGACCATGCGCTTGATGACCTGGAGCTGCTGGTAGTCCTTTTCGCCGAAGAAGGCGACGTCGGGTAGGGCTTGCAACAGCAACTTGGCCACGACAGTGGCGACGCCGTCGAAGAATCCGGGGCGGAACTCCCCATCCAGCCAGTCGCCCATGCCGGGGACCCGGACCGTTGTCGCGTAGCCCTCGGGATAGACCTCTTCGACCCTTGGCGCAAACAGCAGGTCGACGCCGGCATCCGCCACCTGGGCCGCGTCCGTCGCCTCGTCCCGGGGGTAAACGGCAAAGTCCTCGTTGGGGCCGAACTGGGCCGGGTTGACGAAGAGTGTCACGACCGTGCGTCTGGCCTGCTCGAGCGAGGCCCGTACCAGCGCCATGTGGCCTTCGTGCAGAGCCCCCATGGTCGGCACCAGGCCGACCACGTCGCCATCCCGGCGCCAGGCAGAAACCCGGGCCCGGAGGTCGGCGATGGTGCGGACGATTTCTAGTCCGGTGGCGGACGCGTCGTCGCTCATTTTTTCTTGGATTTCACCCCGAAGCAGTGTTCGGAGCCCGGGAACCGTCCCGCCCGCACGTCGGCGGCATAGGCCTTGGCCGCCTCGTTGATCTGGCGGCCCAGTTCGGAATAGCGCTTGACGAATTTGGGCGTGAATTCCGAGAACAACCCCACCAGGTCCTCGGTGACCAGGATCTGGCCGTCGCACTTGGGCGAGGCGCCGATGCCGATGGTCGGCACCGGCACCGCCTGGGTGATCTTGCGCGCCAGGGGCTCGACGGTGCCCTCGATGACCATGGCGAAGGCGCCGGCCTCGGCCACCGCCTTGGCGTCGGTCATGATGTCGGCGGCCTCCGCCGCGCCACTGCCGTGGGAGCGAAATCCACCGGCCGTATTCACCGACTGGGGCATCAGCCCGACGTGGCCCAAGACCGGAACGCCACGCTCGGTGAGGAAACGGATGGTTTCCGCCATCTCGATCCCCCCCTCCAGCTTGACCCCGGCGCAGCCGGTTTCCATCATGACCCGGGCGCTGGCCACGTAGGCGGCCTGGGGCGATTCCTGATAGGACCCGAAGGGCAGGTCGACGATGACGCAGGCCCTCTTGGTGCCCCGCATCACTGCCTTGCCGTGGGCGATCATCATGTCCAGCGTTACGCCGATGGTGGTGTCCATGCCGTAGAGCACCATGCCCAGAGAATCGCCGACCAGCAGCAGGTCGACCTCGTCGTCCAGCAGCACGCCGGTGAGGCTGGTGTAGGCGGTCAGGCAGACCAGCGGTTCGCCGCTGCCCTTGCGTCCCTTGATATCGGTGACCGTGATTCGTCTTTTGGCGACCGGTGCGCTCATTTTTTTGACCCCCGGAAACGACGTGACTCTAAGGTGCGGTGCAGCATTTGCAAGGGAAACCATGCATGGCACCGCAACGGCGCCGGCCCGCCACAGTGGATATTATCACCACGATGCCTGTGGAAAGCGGGGATAAGCTTCCTAAATAATTATGCATACTGGTTTAGTTGGAGATGCTTGCCTGTGGATTGTCCTGGGGATAATTGGTGAATGCCAGGGACAGCTAATTGATTGTAAAATAACGCCGTTATTGGTAGGTAACCGGGAAACGGCATGGCCCGGGCCGACCCGCGCCCGAGGGGGGCGCACAGGCATGGCAGAAGCGACAAGTCCCGTATTCCCGGAACTCAAGGACGAGCTTGAGGCGCCCAGGCACGCCACCGGCATCGTCCCCGCGCAATCCATCCGCGGGTTCATCCAGCGGCACCACATCCATTCCGTCGCCGAGATCACCGAGGACCAGGTTCAGCCCGCCAGCATCGACCTCAGGCTCGGCGCCACCGCCTACCGGGTACGCGCCAGCTTCCTGCCCGGCGGCGGGTCTCCGGTCCAGGACAAGATCGATGCGCTGGGCATGCACGAGATCGACCTCACCCATGGAGCCGTCCTCGAGAAGGGGTGCGTCTACATCGTGCCGCTGATGGAATCCCTGCGCCTCGGCAAGCGGGTTTCGGGGATGGCCAACCCCAAGAGCTCCAGCGGCCGCCTCGACATCTTCACCCGCCTGATCGCCGATGGGGGCCACGAATTCGACCAGGTGCGCGCCGCCTACAAGGGACCGCTTTATGCCGAAATATCGCCGCGCGCCTTCAGCATCATCGTGTATGAAGGGACCCGGCTGAACCAGTTGCGCCTGCGTCGCGGCAACCCGCCGGTCACCGATGCGACCATGCGCCGCCTGCACGAGGAAGTGGGCCTGGTCGACGGCAACCCCCGGGACGCCAACATTGCCCACGGTGTCGGCGTCACCGTCGATCTCCAGGGCGACGGCAAGGACGCCTTCGTCGGCTACAAGGCCAAGCGCCACACCGACCTCATCGACGTCAGCAAGGTCAACCACTACGACCCCATGGACTACTGGGAGCCCATTTACGCCTCCGCCCAGGGCAGCATCATGCTCAACCCCGGCGACTTCTACATCCTGGTCTCCCGCGAGGCGATCACCGTGCCCCCCGACCATGCCGCCGAGATGACTGCCTACGATACCCGGGTCGGTGAATTCCGCGTCCACTACGCCGGCTTCTTCGATCCCGGCTTCGGCTACGCCGAAAGCGGCGGCGCCGGCTCCCGGGCGGTGCTCGAGGTCCGCTCCCACGAGGTCCCGTTCGTCCTCGACCACGGACAGGTCGTGGGGCGCCTGGTTTACGAGCGCCTGACCGACATCCCCGACAAGATCTACGGCGTCGATATCGGTTCGTCCTATCAGCGTCAGGGCCTCGCCCTGGCCAAGCAGTTCAAAAAACCCTAACGCGTGAAGGTTCCAATGACCCTGACAGTCTCCAAAGCCTCGGAAATCGAGGCCCTACTCGCCAATTGCCTCACCGACGCTGAATTCCCGGAACTGCCCAACTTCCAGCGCGGCAAGGTCCGCGAGTCCTACGACCTGCCCGACGGCCGGCGGATCATGATCGCCACCGACCGCCAGTCGGCCTTCGACTACGTCCTCGCCGCCGTCCCTTTCAAGGGTCAAGTCCTCAACCAGACCGCCATGTTCTGGTTCGACCGCACCAAGGACATCTGCCCCAACCATGTCATCGACGCCCCCGACCCCAACGTCGTCGTCGCCCGCCGCCTCGACATGCTGCCCATCGAGATGGTTGTGCGCGACTACATCACCGGGTCCACCGAGACCAGCATCTGGCCCATGTACGAGCGTGGCGAACGGGTCCTTTACGGCCACCGGCTACCCGACAGCCTGGTCAAGAACCAGAAGCTCCCCGGGACCCTCCTGACACCGACCACCAAGGGTGCCCAGGGCGAGCACGACGTGCCGATCACGGCCGACGAGATCGTCCGCCAGGGACTGGTCAGCCAGGAGCAATGGGACGAGCTCGCCAAGCTCAGCCTCGCCATTTTCGCCCGCGGCCGCGAGATCGCCGCCGCCAACGGCCTCATTCTGGTCGATACCAAGTACGAGTTCGGCGTCGACGAGGACGGCCGCATCACCCTGGCCGACGAGATCCACACACCCGATTCGTCCCGCTACTGGATTACCGACACCTACGATGCCCGGCTTGCCGCCGGCCAGGAGCCGGAAAGCCTGGACAAGGAGTTCCTGCGCCTGTGGATCGCCGAGCGTTGCGACCCCTACAATGAGCCCATCCCCGACATTCCGGCGGAAACCCTGACCGTCTTCAGCAACAAGTACGTGAGGCTTTACGAGCAGGTCACCGGGCAGACTTTCGAGAAGCCCGATGCCTCGGTGCCCGTGCGCCAGCGCATTGCCGACAACCTGCGCCTGGCCTTTCCCGACTACTTCTCCGGCTGATCCGGCAGGTCCGGCTCGTCGTCGTCATCGAAGAGGATTCGATTAGCGGCGCCGTCGAGGTCGTCGAACTGACCCGAGCGCAAGGCCCACAGGAACGCCGCCAGCCCAAGGAGTCCCAGGAACAGGGCCGCCGGTATCAGGTACACGAGAACGTTCATGGGCGGCCCAGGCGCAAGGCGTTGACGATCACCACCAGCGACGACGCCGACATGGCCACCGCCGCCACCAGCGGCGTCACCAGGCCGGCCATGGCCAGCGGCACTGTAATTCCATTATAGAGGAAAGCCAGGGCGAAGTTCTGGCGTACCAGGCTTTCGGCCCGGCCGGCCACCGTGATCACCTCCGTCACCGGGGCCAGTCGCGCCCCCTGGAAGATCACGTCGGCCGCCGTCTGGCTGACGTCGGCGGCGCTCGACGGCGACAGGGACACGTAGGCCGCGGCCAGGGCCGGGGCGTCGTTGAGGCCATCGCCGACCATCAGCACCCGGTGTCCCTGCTCGGCGAGGTCAGCCAGCCGCCGGCACTTTTCCGCCGGCATCAGGACACCGTGCCGGTCGTCGATGCCGACCGCGTCCGCCACCGCCGCCACCGTCCCTTGCCGGTCTCCCGACAACAGGGTCAGTCCCAATCCCCGCCGCCCCAGGTCCGCCACAACTGCCGCCGCATCGTTCCGGGGGCTGTCGGCAAAAGCGAAGCGTACCGGCCCCTTCCCTGGTCGTGCCAGCCACAGCTCCGGCCCCCCGCCGTCGCCGACGCCATCGCTGGCGCCGCACCATGATCGGCTGCCCAAACGCACCTCGCCATCAACCATATCGGCGGCAAGCCCGCATCCCGGCGTCTCCTTCACTCCGGCGGCAACCATGGCACCAGGTGCAGCACGGCTGATCGCCCGCGCCAGAGGATGGGTACTGGCCCCGGCCAGGGACGCCGCCAACGCCAGGTCCCCGGGATCGATGGTCCCGGCATCGAGAAGCTCCGGGCGCCCTTCGGTCAGGGTCCCGGTCTTGTCGAAGGCCACCCAGTCGATCCGCGCCAGGCGTTCCAACGCCGTCCCCGACTTGACCAGGATGCCCTGGCGCAACAACCGCCCCGAGGCCACCACCTGGACCACCGGCACCGCCAGCGCCAGGGCGCAGGGGCAGGTAACGATGAGGACGGAGACCGCGATCAGCAACGCCTGCTGCCACCCAGCCCCGCCGATCAGGAACCAGCCCAGGAAGGCCGCCACCGCCAGCCCGTGCACCGCCGGGGCGTAGAAACGCGCCACCCGGTCGGCGAGGGCGACATAGCGGGCCCGCCCCTGTTCGGCGGCCTCCATCAGGCGCACGATCTCGCCCAGGAGGGTGTCCTCGCCCACCGCTCCGGTCTCGATCACCAGCGGATTGCTCAGGTTGACGGTGCCGGCGAAGACCCGATCGCCGGCACCAACCGTGGTGGGCACGGTCTCGCCGCTGATCAGGGCGGTGTCGACGTCGCTGGCACCGCCGGTGACGATGCCGTCGACGGCGATGCGCTCGCCCGCCGCCACCGCCACCGCCATCCCCGGCGCAACCTTGGTCGGCGCCAGCAGATGGCGCTCGCCGCCGGGCATCACCACCGTAACTGCCCTGGCCCCCAGTGCCAGCAGGTGTTCGGCCCCCTGGCGCGCCCGTCCCCGGGCCCGACGGTCGAGATAGCGCCCGATGAGCAGGAAGAACAGCAGCCAGACGGCGGAATCGAAGTAGGCGTGGAGCCCCCCCGACGCCGTCTCGTAGAGGCTCATGGCCGCGGTCAGGATGACGGCGAGGGATATGGGTACGTCCATGTTGACATGTCCGGCCCGCAGAACCGTAAGCGCCGAGCGATAGAAGGGGACCCCGGCATAGGCAATGGCCGGCAGCGCGATCAGCGCCGAGATCCAGTGCAGGAGGTCCCGGGTCGCCGGGCCCATGCCCTGGGAATGGCCCGCCCACACCGATACCGACAGCAGCATGACGTTGCCGGCGGCGAATCCGGCCACAGCCAGGGCCCGCAGGAGTTCACGCTCGTCCCTGGCGCTTTCCGCGTCCAGCGCCGCCGGGTCGTAGGGCACCAGCCGGTAGCCCAGGGCGTTCACCGATCCGGTCAGGGCCTCGGCCCCGGCTGCCTCGCCCCGCCATTTCAGGACCAGCCGCCGGGTCGTCATGTTGAGGCGCGCCGCCACCACCCCGGGCTGGCGCCGCAGTACCGATTCGATTAGCCATACGCAGGCCGCACACTGCAGCCCCTCGACCATGAGATGGAGGACATGGACGCCGTCTTCTTCCCGCTTGATGTGGGTTGCGTAGTCGGCCGGCGGGCCGTCTTCGTCGGGGCGGAGCGGCGCTGCCGCCGGATCCAGACGCCGGCGCTGGTAATAGCGTCCAAGGCCGAGTTCGCCGATGACCGCGTAGGCCGCCTGGCATCCCGGGCAGCAGAATGCGTCTCCCCCACGGCTGTCCGCCGGGACCTCCAGTTCGCAATGCAGACAAGCTGCCATGGCTTCCTATACCGCCAAGCACCGCCGAGGCCAAACCGGAAACCGATTTTGCGCCAGGATGACCGCCATTGTTCTTCTTGTCTAAATCACAGGCCCATGTGATTATTTCGCATCTTTCAACAACCGAAAGGAGGTGATCATATGTCTAGTGAGATTAAGGCCTTTTTGTCAGCCTATGCGTCGATTTTGCCGGCATTTGAGCAGCCTCGGATGTCCGCGTAAACGCGATTGGCGAAAGCCTTGGGCTGACGAGAGGCCCTCACAAGGAAAGGCCGCCGCGAGGCGGCCTTTTCAATTCCCGCCCCGCTTGCAATCCCATGCCGCCTTCCCGCCCATGCCACCCCATCGTCAAGCCTCGCCTTGGGGGCACAAACGTGTATACTCGCCGCCAAATCACGGAACGGCGGCGCGGACGGACGAAAACATGAGTCAGCAGCTCAGGAATCTGTGGGGCGGTCAGGTCCCGCTGAACGAAACCTTCTGGAGTTACGCCGTCTGGTACGGCGTGCTGCTGAACTTCACCACCAGTGCGGTGTTCATGTTCTTGCTCGCCGCCGAAGCCGGCGCCCACATCCTGACTCCGGTGTTTCTCCTGCCCATCCCCTACAACATTTTCGTTATCGTTGCCGTTTGGCGCAGCGCCGACCGTTATCCGGGTCCCCGCAAGTGGGCCGACCTGGCACGCTTCGGCACCGTCTTCTGGATGCTCGCCCTCACCGCCGCCTGACGTGGTCAACTCCACGATTTTCACCAAATGCACCTACGGCACTTGGATTTTCTGGCTGGCCTGAAAGGTGTCGCCGCCGCGCCGGGCGTGGACGCGCACCGTCCATTGTCCGGGGAGTGGCAGGGTAATTCCGGCGCCGTAGAGTCCGCCGCCACGATCCTTGAGGGCCGCCGTTGTGTCGTAGCCTTCGTGTGTGGGCCGGATCATCCTGGCCTCGACCTCAAGGTCGGTTACTGCCTCGCCGCCCCCGTCCCGGAAGGTCGCCGTCAGGTCTCCCTCGCGCCCGCCGCTGCCGCCGGCCACGAAGGCCAGGTCCATGGTCCAGCCCAGGGCCGCCTGCGCCTTGGCCCCAGCCAGGGCCTTGTTGTATTCGATTCCCTTGCGGTAGGAATCATGGGTCTCCAGGCCGGTCCAGGTATCGATCGCCAGGAACAGCAGGACGCCGTTGACCGCGACCACCAGCACCATGCCGGCGACGAAGATCCAGGGATACCACCACCCCCGCGACCGTCTTGGTTGGGTCCCGGCCACGGCGCTCAGCGCCCCGGTCCGGCGAACAGCGCCGCGTGTTCGTAGGTCCGGCCGGTGGCCTTGTCCGTGAGCACAAAGTTGAGTTCCGTTGTCTTGCCCTCGAGGCTCGCCCTGGGCGCCCGCACGAACAGCCGGAAGGATCCGACACTGTCCGGTTTCACCGGCAGGGTTACGACATTGGGGTCGTCGCTGGCCTGGCCGATGACCGAAAGCGCCGTCCCTTCAATCCCCCTTGCGGTCAGCGTATAGGCGCGCGGTTCCCGGGCCATGTTGAGCACCTTGTAGGTATAGCCATTTCGGATATCGCCCCCGGACAGGCGCACGAACAATGGCGCCCGGTCGTGGAGAACGTTGATCTCCAGCCGTGTCCGAGTCGCAAGGCTATAGGTCATGATCGCCGCCACCAGAAGCAGGACTCCGGCGTAGATTATCGTCCGCGGCCGCACCAGACGTAGCGTGGCACGTTTGTCCTTCGCCCGGGCCACCTGGTTGGCGTTGGAATCGTAGGCGATCAGGTTCCGGGGCAGGCCCATCTTGTCCATGATCCCGTTGCAGGCGTCGATGCAAAGCGCGCAGCCGATGCACGCCATCTGCTGCCCCTTGCGGATGTCGACGCCCGTGGGGCAGACCTGCACGCACATGGTGCAATCGACACAATGCCCGCCCCCTTCCACCGGCCGGCCGCGTTTGGCTTTGCCCCGCGGCTCGCCGCGCCAGTTCTCGTAGGTAACGATCAGCGAGTGCTCGTCGAACATTGCGCCCTGGAAGCGCGGCCAAGGACACATGTAGATGCACACCGCCTCCCGCGCCCATCCGGCGAGCACGTAGGTGGTTGTGGTGAACAGTCCGATGAAGCCGTAAACCGTGAACGAGGCCTGGCCGGTGAAGATGTCGCGGACTACCGTGGGCGCATCGGCGAAGTACATGATCCAGGCCCCGCCGGTGGCGGCGGCGATGAACAACCAGGCAGCATGCTTGGCCACCTTCTTCATCGCCTTGTTCAAGGTCAGCGGCCCCTTGTCCAATTTCATGCGCGCGTTGCGGTCGCCCTCGATGACCCGCTCGACCCACATGTAAATGTCCGTCCACACCGTCTGTGGGCAGGTGAATCCGCACCACACCCGGCCCGCCAGGGCGGTCACAAGGAACAGCCCGATGGCGCCAATGATCATCAGGCCGGCAAGGTAGTAGACCTCCTGCGGCCAGATATCGATGCCGAAGAAGTAGGCGCGCCGACCCGGCATATCTATCAGCAGCGCCTGGTCCGGCACCCCCGGCCCCCGGTTCCAGCGCAGCCATGGGCCAACGTAATAAAGGCCCAGCAACAGCCACACCACCTGCCATTTTAGGCGGCGGAAGGTGCCGCTGATCCGGCGCGAGTAAACCTGTACCGCCGGCGCCACGGCGGTCGCGAACCGCTCCGCCACCGCCGCCCTGGCAGTGCGGCGCGGCGGTCTGGATTCGAGATTGCCCGGAGAAACGCTGTCGGGAGTCATCATGGTTGCTTAGAGCACTATCCGGCCGCCGTCCCGCCGCGGCCGGGCGTCCCTATTGCCCGCCGCCCAGGGAATGGACGTAGATGGCGACCTGTTTGATGGAAACCCCGTCGAGACGGCCCTCCCAGGTCGGCATGACCCCGTGTTTCGGGTTGTTGATCTGCGCCATCACGGCGTCCCGGCCCTCACCGTAGAGCCAGATGCCGTCGGTCAGGTTGGGCCCGCCCGATTCGTGCAAGCCCTTGCCGTCCTCTCCATGGCAGCCCTCACATTGCTCGACGTAGATCTCCTTGGCTGCGGCATCGCCGGCGGAACCGCCCGCCAGGGCAAGGACATAGTCGGCGACGGCGGCGATCTGGGCCTTGTCCAGCGCCTCATCGACGCCGAATTTGGGCATGGACGAGTCCCTGGTGTCGTCGTGGGTCCCGCGGACGCCAACACGGATGGTCTCGTGGACCTGTTCCAGGGTCCCGCCCCACAGCCAGTCGTCGTCGGCGAGTACCGGGTAGCCCTTGGCCCCGGCGCCGCCTGATCCGTGACAGGGAGCACAGTTGTCGGCGAATATGACCCGCCCCCCGGCCATGGCGTAATTGAGCAGTTCGTTGTCCTTGGCGACATCCACGACGGAAGCCTCCTCGAAGCGCTTCAGCCAGCCCGCCCGGCTTGCCTTGACCTGGGCCAGTTCCGAGGCCAGTTCGGCCCGCGACGAATAGCCGAAGAAGCCCCGGGTGTAATCGCTCAGGCTCGGCCAAGCGGGATAGACGATGACATAGCCGATACCCCAAACGATGCAGACCCAGAGCGTGAACACCCACCACCGGGGAATGGGCGAGTTCAGCTCCTTGATACCGTCCCATTCATGGCCGGTGGTCTCGGTTCCCGTCAGGGGGTCTCTTTCCACTGTTGCCACGACCCGCACCTCCTCATTCGTCATCGGCAAAGGGGATTTCGCCGTTTTTCTCGAAGCGCTTCTTGTTCTTCGGCCTGAACGCCCAGAAGACGATGCCGCCGAACAGGATGACCAGCCATACTACCCACATGGGGCGAACCGCTTCCGTTAGCGCCGAGAGGTCCACGACGATTTCCTTTAGCGGTAATCTTTCTCGGGCTGATAGGTGGTGAAGTCCACCAGCCGGCCCAGCATCTGCATATAGGCGATCAGCGCGTCAAGTTCAGTGATGCGCGCCAGATCCCCGTCGAAATTGCCCACCGCCGCCTTGGGATAGCGGGTCAGGACCGCCTCCGCCTCGTCCTCGTCGCCACTGGCCTGGGCCTTGAGGTCGGCCGCGGCGTTGGCCACTTGATCGTCGGAGTAGGGCGTACCCACAACCCGCAGCGTCTTCAGGTGCTCGGCAATATCGTCGAATTCAAGGTCGTTTTCCGCCAGGAACGGATACCCCGGCATTATCGATTCCGGCACCACGCTGCGCGGATCGATCAGGTGCGCCGCGTGCAAGTCGTTGGAGTATTTGCCGCCGACCCGGGCCAGGTCGGGACCGGTACGCTTGGACCCCCACTGAAACGGATGGTCGTACATGCTCTCGGCGGCGAGGCTGTAGTGGCCGTAACGCTCGGCCTCGTCCCGGAAGGGGCGGATCATCTGGCTATGGCACAGATAGCAGCCCTCGCGCACGTAGATGTTTCGCCCGGCCAGTTCCAGGGGCGAGTACGGCCGCATGCCATCCACTTTCTCGATGGTCGACTCCATGGTGTAAAGGGGCACCAGCTGCACCAGACCTCCGATGGAGACCGTGATCAGGATGGCGACGGTCAGGATGACGACGTTGGTTTCGAAGACCGCGTGTTTCATGTCCGGCCCTCCCTCACGACCCGGCGCCGGCGGGTGCCGTGCCCGGGGCCTCTTCGTAGACGTCCTCGCTGCGTATCTCGCCCCGCGCCGTCTTCCACAAGTTATAAACCATGATCAGCGACCCGACGACGAACAGCACCCCGCCAAGCGAGCGTATGACATAGTAGGGATGCATGGCCTCGACGGTCTCGATGAACGAATACTGAAGGAAGCCGAGCGAGTCGTACGCCCGCCACATGAGCCCCTGCATGATCCCGGAAATCCACATGGACGTGATGTAGAGCACGATACCGATGGTCGCGGTCCAGAAGTGGTAGGTAACCAGTCTCATCGAATAGAGGCGTTCGCGCTTCCAAAGTTTGGGCGCCAGGTTGTAAAGGGCACCGAAGCTGACGAAGGCAACCCACCCCAACGCCCCCGAATGCACGTGGCCAATGGTCCAGTCGGTATAATGGCTGAGTGAATTCACCGCCTTGATCGACATCGCCGGGCCCTCGAAGGTGCTCATGCCATAGAATGCCATCGATGTGATCAGGAAGCGCAATACCGGGTCGGTGCGCAGTTTGTCCCAAGCACCCGACAGGGTCATGATGCCGTTGACCATACCGCCCCAGGACGGCATCCACAGAACCACCGAGAACACCATGCCCAGGGTCTGCGCCCAATCGGGCAGCGCAGTGTAATGCAGGTGATGGGGTCCGGCCCAGATGTAGAGGAAGATCAGCGACCAGAAATGGACGATGGACAGCCTGTATGAATAGATCGGGCGATTGGCCTGCTTGGGAATGAAGTAGTACATGATCCCCAGGAAGCCGGCGGTGAGGAAGAAACCCACGGCGTTGTGGCCGTACCACCACTGGGTCAGGGCGTCCTGCACGCCCGCCCAGACAACGTAGCTTTTCGCCCCCGTCAACGACACCGGCACCGCGAGGGCGTTGACGACGTGCAACATGGCAACGGTAAGGATGAAGGCCAGGAAGAACCAGTTGGCGACGTAGATGTGGGGTTCCTTGCGCTTGAAGAGCGTCCCGGCGAAGACCACCAGATAGGCAACCCAGACGACGGTCAGGAGAATGTCCACGTACCACTCGGGTTCGGCGTATTCCTTTCCCTGGGTGATTCCGAGCACATAACCCAGTGCCGCCAGCACGATGACAGCCTGGTAGCCCCAGAAGACGAAACCGGCCAGTGCCCGGCCTCCGAACAGCGTCGCCCGGCAGGTCCGCTGCACGACGTAGAGCGACGTTGCAATCAGCGCGTTGCCACCGAAGGCGAAGACCACACCCGAGGTATGGACCGGGCGCAGCCGCCCGAACGTCGTCCATTCCAAGCCCAGATTGAGAACCGGAAAGGCCAGTTGCAGGGCGATATACAGCCCCGCCACGAATCCGATCACGCCCCAGAAAACGGTAGCGATGAAAAGTTTTTTGACGATATCCTCGTCATAGGCAACCGGCGTTGGAACGGCACCAACGGTTGCTGTCGCTTCGCTCATTGTGGTCTCCCGAAAACCCCGATTCTTACAGGCTGGCTCCGGTTGTGCCGCAGCATCGCTCACGAACCCCGGCGCAGTGTTCCGGTGGCCCCGACACTAACCCCGCCGTTTCCGCGACGCAACATAGTACATCGGATTTCGAGTGAATTTGGACTCGACACGCCGGGCGCCCCGGACATAATCGGGTCCAAGTCCCACCGGGCGCGCATAATCCCGCGCCGACGAGGGCGGGGGGATCAAGGGAAGGGTTTCATGGATCGACTTCAGGCAACCGCCGGCCGGCGGCGGGGCGACGAAGCATTGTGGAAGGTACGGACACTTGCTGCCGTACTTCTCACCGTCGGCCTCGGCGTGGTCGGCGCCTGCGTCCCGGATCCCGATCGGACGCCCCCGGTCGCCGCTGCCGCGCCGCCGGAAGCCGAGGCGGATGCCGGGAGCGAAACGCAACCCGCGGCCGAGTCGAACGCCGCGTCCATTGCCGTGAGTTCCGCGGCTGCGGATCTGACCACCCTGAAACCCCAGGCCGAGGAACCGCCGACACCGGAACCCGCGCCAGCACCCCGCCCCCCGGCGCGGGCCAAGAGCCACATGGTCGCTACCGGCC
>JAJFIG010000148.1 GCA_021775195.1 Rhodospirillales bacterium
GCCGTTGGGGCCGATGAGGCCGACGATCTTGCCTTCCGGCACCTCCAGGCTGACTTGGTCGCAGGCGACGACCCCGCCGAAGGCGACCGTCACGCCCTCGCAGCGCAGGTGGCTCATGATCCGCCTCCGCCCGAGACCGCCGCCATCAGGCGCCGGCGCATGTTGCGGAACGGCGCCGCGATCACGTCGGCGATCCCCGCCGGCGCGAAGATCAACACCGTGATCAGCACCACGCCCTGGAGCACGAACGAGAAGTCCGCCAGTTCCTCGAGGAAGAACGGCACCATGACCACGAACAGGCCGCCCAGAAAGGGCCCGAACAGCATCGCCGATCCGCCGACGATGGCGGCCACCAGGATGTCCACCGAGTACCAGATGTCGGCATAGACCTCGGCCGACACGTAGTTGACGATGTTGCCGTTCAGGGCCCCGGCGATGCCGGTGATGAAGGCGCTGGCGGAGAATGAAAGGGTGCGGAAGAAGAGCTTGTTGACGCCGCTGCTTTCCGCCGCCTTCTCCGAATCCCTGAGCGCCTTGAAGGCGCGCCCGACGCCGGAACGAACCAGGCTGTGGACGAACAGCGTCGTCACCAGCAGCACCATCACCGAAACGTAGTAGAAGCCGAAGTCCTCGATCTCGAGGCCGAAGACGCTGTTGGGCGGCAGCGAGATTCCGGTCCGCCCCTCGAAGATGGGAACGTTGTTGACGACGCTGCCGACGAAGAAGGCGAAGCCGAGGGTGCCGATGGCCATGAACGCCCCGGCCAGGCGCAGGAAGACCAGACCCAGCAGCATGCCGATGAAGGCCGCCATCAGGCCGCCGGCGATGATGCCGGGGATCAGGGTCGTCCCCAGGTGCTGGGTCATCAGGGCCGAGGTATAGGCGCCGATGGCCAAGAACCCGCCGTGCCCGACGGTCACCAGGCCGGTATAGCCGGTCAGGATGCTGACCCCCTGGGCGGCGATGATGTAGATGATGATCAGCGACGCCTGGCTCGCCATCCAGCCCTCGACGAAGGGCAGCGACGGAATGATCAGCAACAGTGCGAACAGGACGCCCGATAGGATCCAGTTCTGACGCCCGAAGCGTGCCTTCAGGGCCTCGACCCCGGCCCGGTTGGTCGCCGCGGCAACCGTCGCGGTTGGCGTCGCCGTGTCGGACATCTACACCTCGCGCCGATGCTGGATGCCGAACAGTCCCTGGGGCCGGAAGGCCAGCAGGACGACGATCATCACGAACGGGGTTGCCGACTTGTAGTGGGCGCCCAGGTATCCGCCGGCCAGGTTCTCGGTGACCCCGATCAGCAGCGCCCCGATGATCGCCCCGGGGATCGAGTAGAGGCCGCCGAACACCGCCGCCACGTAGCCCTTGATCAGGACCTCGTCCATCATCTCCGGCGCCACGTAGATGATCGGCGCCACCAGGATTCCGGCGAACGCCGCCAGGAACCCCGACATCGCCCAGGTCAGGGTGACGATGAACTTGACCGGGATTCCCATCAGCTCGGCTGTGTCGGGATCATCGGTGATCGCCCGCATGGCGATACCCTGCTTGGTGTACTTGAAGAAGACGTAGAGCACGACGCCGATGGCCGTCACCCAGGCCATGTTGACCAGATGGCCCTCGCTGACGATGGTGCCGAACAGATGCACCGGGGTCGGGTCGAAGGTGACGGGAAAGCCCTTGGTATCCCGGCCCCAGATCCAGCCCGAGATGCCGTGCAGGATGTAATAGACCCCGAGCGTCGCCGTAAACAGCGCCAGCCAGTCCGACTTCGCCAGCGGGCGCATCACCAGGCGCTCGACGAGAACACCGACGCCCATGACGCAGACCGCCGTCAGGGCGATGGCGACGTAATAATTCAGCTCGAACTTCTTCAGGAAAACCAGCGCCAGGAAGGCGCCGATCATGGCGAAGTCCCCCTGCGCCAGATTGATCGTCCGGGTATTGCGGAAGACAACGACGACGGCGACAGCGGTCAGGGCATAGAGGCTGCCGGTCGCCAGACCACTCATCAACTGTTGGCCAAACAAGAAACCCCCCTGATGTTTTTTTGGCCGCAATGACCGATTTTCACGAATTCGGCCTTGCCTCTCGACCGTCTTGCTCCGATCTTTACGGGAACAAAAACGAACGGTTTTATGGTATAAGACAGTCTGGTATTTTCGTTATTTCGTCAATAGACAAAATGACAAGTGAGATGAGATGCTGGATACATTCGGTTCCGTCGGCCGCGCCATAGCCGACCAGACACGGGTGCGAATTCTCAAGATGCTGGAGCCGGGGGAGCTCTGTGTCTGCCAGATCACGGCGATCCTCGGCCTCGCCCCGGCAACCGTGTCCAAGCACCTGTCGCTGTTGAAGATGGCGGGCCTGCTGGCCCAGCGCAAACAGGGGCGCTGGGTCTTCTACCGCCTCGCATCCCAGGTCACCAACCCCTATGCGCCGCCGGTGCTGGGATTGATGCAGACCATCCTCGACGAGGACCCGGTCATCACCGAGGACCGCCGCCGCCTGGCCAAGGTTGGTGACGTGCCCCTGAGCGACCTCTGCGGCGACGGCCGCTTCATCTTCGTCGGTAAGTCCGGCGACGAGTCGCCCACGACCAAGAACTGACAAGGGCCGGCCGCGAGCAGCGGTCACCCATTTTCTCTGGTGTTTTCCTGATTGTTTTCGGGCCGGTCCTCCGGCGGCAACGCCTCGCGCACCGTTAATCCGGACTTCTGAAGAAAATCACCAACCACCCGACGACTGGGACGCCGAGAACGACCAAAAGCGCGGTCCGCTCCCACAGGTACAATTTTCCGATCGATAAGGGCTCGATAATCCCCGCCGAGATCAGGCCATAGGTGGCGAACCCTCCGATGAATAAGGCCAGAATCGATAAGGAAATCCTGCTGATCATCGTGATTCTCTCTATCTCCTGATCAGGTGTCCGCGGGCATACATATCTTTGCGGGAGCGATGCCTGGCGCCGGGAGGGGCGGGAACAGGGGTTGAAACCGTCCCCACCCCCCTCGTCTGCTCCAACTATATTTTGGCTTTTCTGCCCTTTTGGCCCTTTCGGCCCTTTTTGCCATTTTTGGCCTTGCCGCCGATCCCGCCTTTAGGGCCAGCCAGGCCGCCGCCGAGACTGGTAGTACTGCCGCCTGGACTGGTGGTCGCGCTGGCAACGGTGCCGCCGCTGGCGCCACCGGTGTTGCCACCGCCCAGGCCGCCAGCCTTATTGGTGCTGCTGGCGACACCGCTCACTGCCGCGCCGCCCGATGCACCCAGACCAGAGACGCCGGTAGTGCCTTGGTAGGTCGAGACCGTGGATACCACGGCGTTCTTGACCGGAGCGCTACCGCCCTTGCCCTTAACTTTCTTGGCTTTCTTCACTTTCTTGGCTTTCTTATATTTGATCTTGTTTTCCGGGCCATTGGCCGTGCCGGCTTCGGAAACCTGACCATTGGTGTCCTTTTTCTTGAACGCGGTCGCAACGGTGACACCCTTGGCGAACAGGCCGCCACGGTTGTTGGCGGTGAAGATGTTGACCGCCCGCGGATGGCGCGCATGCACTGGCTTGCCGGTCTTGGGCGTCTTGGTGATCGTGACCACCTTCGCCACCTTGGCCTTGGCCACCTTGACCTTCGCCACCTGGACCTTGGCCGCCTTGGCCGGCTTCTTCGCCTCGCCGGGCTTGTCCGCCTTGGCTGGCTTCTTGGCCTCGGCCTTCTTCTTTGCCTTCGCCGGCGCCTTGGAATGCTTGGTGCCACTCCGGCCCTTGACCGTGACGTCGGCCCCAGGCTTGGAGCTGATGCGGGCCGTCTCGCCCGGCTTCAGGGTGATGCCCTGTCCGCCGAGCATCGGCTGGGTGACGACGATGCCCTTGGTCAGGTGCACCGTGGCCCCCTGGGACGTCGTGTTGACGGTGAAGACCGTGCCCTTGACCACCGCCGCCATGAACGGCGTCTCGACCTCGAACGCCGCCATGCTGGTGGCC
>JAJFIG010000149.1 GCA_021775195.1 Rhodospirillales bacterium
GGCGGGGGGCCGCGGGGTCCGGCGGCGGGAACTCCAGCACCAGGGTCTCGTCCTCGCGCCGGAATACCGTCTCGGCGGACCGGGTCCAGCCGAGCTGGGGCAGGGTCGCGGCGTAGAAATTCACGACCTGGGCACGGGTCACGGCGCCTGCGGCATAGGCCTCGACGATACGCCCGGCGGCGGTGTCGAAGACCATTCCCTCGTCGGCGGCCTCGGTCAGTCCGGGCATCAGGGGCAGGTCCTCGATGTCGCTGACAAAGGCGTCGCCCTGGGCAACGGCGGGTTGAGCGGAGATGCCCAAGGCGGCGATGACCATGACGGCCATGAAAAGGGTGCGGCAACGGGGTGCGGCGTGCATCGGACGGGTATTACATCAGCGCTGGCGGGTGGCACAATAGAAAGTCGACCGCCCGGACTGAACCAGGTGGCGGATGCCCGTCGAGCCGTCCTTGGCCGGGCGCTGGGCGCAGTCGCATCCCGGGCAGGGCTGCCCGGCGCGGCCATAGACGGCGAAGCTGTGCTGGAAGTAGCCCAGCTCGCCCGTCGGCTGACGATGGTCGCGCAAAGACGAGCCGCCGGCGTCGATGGCCTCGGCAATCACGGAACGGATGGCGGCGTACAGGCGCCCGGCGCGGACGCCGGTGACCGTCATCGCCTTGCGCCGGGGCGACAGGCCGGCCCGGAACAGGCTCTCGCAGACATAGATGTTGCCGAGGCCGGCGACCACCCGCTGGTCCATCAACGCCGCCTTCAGGGGCGCCCTGCGGCCGGCCAGGGCGGCGGCCAGGCGCTCGGCGTCGAAATCGGGATCCAGGGGCTCGGGGCCGAGGCCGGCGAGCAGGGGATGGCCGGGCAGTTCATTGCCGCTGGCCAGCGCCATCAGGCCAAAGCGGCGGGCATCGTTGAAATAGATACTGACGCCGTCCTCGGTCTCGAAGATCACGTGGTCGTGGCGTCCGGGGGGCGGCGGGTCGCCCTGATGTATGCGGATGCGGCCCGACATGCCGAGATGGACGATCAGGACCATGCCGTCATCGAGACGAAACAGCAGATACTTGGCGCGGCGGTCGACGGCCTGCACCCGGCGCCCCTGGAGCCTGCCGGAAAGATCGGCGGGCAGGGGCCGGCGCATGTCGGCGCGGCGGGCAACGACGCGGGTGAAGCGGCGTCCCTCGAGGACCGGGGCAAGGCCCCGGCGCACGGTCTCGACCTCTGGCAGTTCGGGCATGGCGACAGGCGGATTTCCGTTGGGCACCAAGGTAGCGCCCCAGGATGGCATAGGCTATGGTTCCGGGCCATGTCGAAAAGCACGAAACATCAACGAATCGGGGACTCCCCGCCAGCGGCAAGCGGCACCACCCATTTCGGTTTTTCAACCGTGGCCGAGGACCAGAAGGCGCCCCTGGTAAGGGACGTCTTCGACAGCGTCGCGTCCCGCTACGACCTGATGAACGACCTGATGAGCCTGGGCGTCCACCGCTGGTGGAAGGACGCCCTGATCGATTGGCTGAAACCGCGGCCGGGGATGGCCTTGGTGGACGTCGGCGGGGGCACCGGCGATATCGCCTTCCGGTTCATGAAGCGGGGCGGCGGCCCGGTGTACGTGGTCGACGTCAACGCCGAGATGCTGAGCGTCGGACGGGACCGCGCCGTCGACCGGGGACACCTTGACGGCGTCACCTGGATCGGCGGCGACGCCGAACACCTGCCCGTCGCCGATGGCTCGATGGACGCCTACACCACGGCCTTCTGCATTCGCAACGTGACCCGCATCGGCGCGGCGCTGAAGGAAGCCCAACGGGTCCTCAAGCCCGGCGGGCGGTTCCTGTGCCTGGAATTCAGCCACGTCGCGCTGCCCATGTTGGAGGGACTCTACGACACCTATTCGTTCCGGGTGCTGCCGGCGCTGGGCCAAGCGGTGGCCGGCAACCGCGAGGCCTACCAGTACCTGGCGGAAAGCATTCGGCGGTTCCCGGCCCAGGACACCTTCGCCGGGATGATTGCCAAGGCCGGACTGAGCCAGGTCAAATACCGCAACCTGTCGGGTGGCATCGCCGCCATCCATTCGGCCTGGCGAACCTGAGAGAAGGCCCGTTATCCATGTTGCGTTCCCTGGGCAATATCGCGCGACTGCTGCGTATCGCACGCATCCTCGCCCGCCACGACGTGCTTTTTCTGCTGGAAAGGCTGGAGGTGGCGGAAAGCGTCGTCATGCTGGCGCGCCTGGCAACCCGGCGCCGGGTCGATGGACGGCCCGGCCAGCGCCTGGCCCTGGCCCTGCAGGAGGCGGGACCCAGTTTCATCAAGCTCGGGCAGGCACTGTCGACACGATCCGACCTCTTGGGCGAGGAACTGGCGGCGGACCTGTCGGAACTGCAGGACCACCTGCCGCCGTTCAGCAGCGACGAGGCGCGGGCCGCCATCGAGGCCGAGTTCGACGGGCCGGTGACGGCGCTGTTCAGCCGCTTCGACGATGAGGCCATCGCCGCGGCCTCCATCGCCCAGGTTCATTTCGCCGTCACCACCGACGACCGGGAAGTCGCGGTCAAGGTCCTGCGCCCGGGCATCGAGGCCGCCTTCAACCGCGATCTCGATCTTTTCCGCTGGGTCGCGGAACTGATCGAGGCGACGCAGCCGGACCTGCGGCGCCTGAAACCCCTGGAAGTCGTGGAGACCTTCGCCGAAACGGTGAAGATGGAAATGGACCTTCGGTTCGAAGCCGCGGCGGCGGCCGAACTGGGGGAGAATTTCGCCGAGGATCCAACCTTCCACGTCCCCGACGTGGACTGGGGCCGCACCGGGCAGCGGGTGCTGACGACGGAGCGGGTCGCGGGCATTCCCATGGATGACAGGGAGGCGGTCCTGGCCGCCGGCCACGATCCCGATGCGGTCCTGGAAAAGGCGGCGGCGGCGTTCTTCAACCAGGTCTTCCGGGACGGCTTCTTTCACGCCGACCTTCACCCCGGCAACCTGTTCGTGCGGGCCGACGGCACCGTCGGCGTCGTCGACTTCGGAATCATGGGGCGCCTCGATCTGAAGCTCCGCCGCTACCTGGGCGAGATGCTGCTGGGCTTTTTGACCCGCGACTACCGGCGCGCCGCCGAGGTTCATTTCGAAGCCGGCTGGGTACCCGCACATCGCAGTGTCGATGCCTTCACTCAGGCCTGCCGGTCGGTCGCCGAGCCGATCATGGACAAGCCGCAGAACGAAATCTCCATCGCCCGCCTGCTCGGGCAACTGTTCCAGGTGACGGAGACCTTCGAGATGGAAGCCCAGCCGGGGCTGCTTTTGTTGCAGAAGACCATGCTGGTGGCCGAGGGCACGGGGCGCAAGCTCAGCCCCGACGCCAACATGTGGTTTCTCGCCCGGCCGTTGATCGAGGACTGGATGACCCAGAACCTGGGGCCGGAGGCGCAGTTGCGCGATACCGTCAACGAGCTGGCTTCGGCCCTGGGCCGCCTGCCGAGGCTCATCGACAACATCGAGAAAAGCGCCGCCATTGTCGGCGGCGGCGGCCTCAAGCTGCACCCGGACACGGTGACGGCCCTCAGGGGCGGCGGCAAGCGGCGCCGGAACCCGGCCCTGTTGTGGGCCATAGGCGCCATCGGCGCCCTGATCGCCGTGCTGCTCCTGACGTAGGCTCAAAAGCCCGGAAATCCGCCGTTCTTGAAACAGCACTTGCACTACGGCGTGTGTGCTATTAGTTTAATCACACTTTTTTTCCGTTAAATTTCCATGGAGTGACCCTTGGGCGAAGGAAATCGGATTCTCTTGATCGTCTCCGGCGGCATCGCGGCCTACAAGTGTCTCGAGGTCATCCGCCGCCTGCGTGAGCGCGACATCGCCGTGCGCTGCATCCTGACCCGGGCCGGCGCCGACTTCGTCACGCCCCTGTCGCTGGCGGCGCTGAGCGAGGACAAGGTCTACGACGATCTGTTCTCGCTCACCGATGAAAACGAGATGGGCCATATCCGCCTGTCGCGGGAGGCCGACCTGGTGGTGGTGGCGCCGGCGACCGCCAACATCCTGGCCAAAATGGCCACCGGCATCGCCGACGACCTGGCGACCACGGCGTTGCTGGCCACCGACAAGCCGGTGATGGTGGCGCCGGCCATGAACGTGCGCATGTGGGAACACCCGGCGACGCAAACCAACATGGAGACCCTGGAAGGCCGCGGCGTGCTGCGGGTCGGTCCCGGCGAAGGCGCCATGGCGTGCAACGAATGGGGCATGGGGCGCATGGCCGAGCCCGAGGAAATCATCGCCGCCGTGGAAAAATTTTTTCGTGACGCAAGCCGGCTGAGCGGCCGGCGGGCCCTGGTGACCAGCGGCCCCACCCACGAGGCCATCGACCCGGTGCGCTACATCGCCAACCAATCGTCGGGCAAGCAGGGACACGCCATCGCCGCCGCCCTGGCGCGGCTGGGAGCCCGGGCAACCCTGGTCACCGGCCCGACCCACGAGCCGGACCCGGCCGGGGTCGAGGTGGTGCACGTGGTGTCGGCCCGGGACATGCTGGCGGCATGCGAGACGGCGGCAGGCGGCGACGGCCCTCTGGACGTGGCGGTGTGCGCGGCGGCGGTCAGCGACTGGCGCGCCGCCGAGACGGTGACCGACAAGATCAAGAAGGACGGCTCGGCGCCGGCCCTGGCCCTGGTCGAAAATCCGGACATCCTGGCGACCCTCGGCAACGGCGGCGCCCAGCGCCCGCGTCTGGTCATCGGCTTCGCGGCGGAAACCTCGTCGGTGGTGGAGAACGCCCGGACCAAGCGGACGGCAAAGAACTGCGACTGGATCGTCGCCAACGACGTCTCGCCGGAAACCGGAACCTTCGGCGGTGACGCCAATACGGTGCACCTGGTGTCGGCGGACGGGGTCGAGGACTGGCCGACGCTTTCCAAGCGGGCGGTCGCGGACCGCCTCGCCGGGCGCATCGCCGAGGCCCTCGAGGCGGCACCATGAGCGGCGTCGCCGTGCCCGTCCGGCGCCTGCCCCACGGGGCCGGACTGCCGCTGCCGACCCACGCGACAGCGTTCAGCGCCGGTGTCGACCTGGTGGCGGCGGTGGACGACACGGTGATCCTGGCGCCCGGGGGGCGGGCGGCGATCCCATCGGGCATCGCGGTCGCCCTGCCGCCCGGTTACGAAGCCCAGGTCAGGCCGCGATCGGGGCTGGCCGTGAAGCACGGGGTCACGGTGCTCAACAGCCCGGGGACGATCGACGCCGACTACCGGGGGGAAGTCGGGGTCCTGCTGATCAATCTGGGGGACAGGGCCTTCCACGTCGAGCGGGGCATGCGGATCGCCCAAATGGTGGTGGCCCCGGTCAACACGGTTGCCTGGAACGAAATGGAGACCCTGCCGGAAAGCGAGCGGGGCAGTGGTGGATTCGGTTCCACCGGAATACAAGGGAAGGATTGAGGGACGATGCTGCGTCTGTCGAAGAAGATGCTGTTTGCCATCGAGGCGGTACTGGACATTGCCTACCACGCCGCGACGGCGCCGGTGCAAAGCCGGGAAATCACCCGCCGCCAGGGCATACCGAGGCGCTATCTGGAGCAGGCGCTGCAGCAACTGGTGCGCCGGGGCGTGCTGATCGGGGTCCGCGGGCCCCGCGGCGGCTACAGGCTGGCCAGGGAGCGCCGCCGCATATCCATCGGTGACATCGTCCGTGTCGTCGACGGCTCCGACGCCGAGGAAAACACGGACTGGGAGGACGCCGGCTCCGAACTCGGACGCAAGGTGGTGCGTCCGTTGTGGGGGGAGTTGCATGGCGAGGTCATGGAGCGTCTGGACTCGGTTTCCATCGACGACCTCTGCAGCCGCGCCGACAAGGCCGGCATCGACAGCGAGGGCCGGGGAAAGCTGGACTTCTCCATCTAACGGGCGAGACGGGCTTGAACCCGTCACCGAGGAAATAAAGCACCCATGGATTTCAGTGAATCCCAGATACAGCGCTACGCGCGGCACATCCTGCTCCGCGAGCTCGGCGGCGAGGGCCAGGCGCGGCTGCTCGACTCCAAGGTCCTGGTGGTCGGCGCCGGCGGCCTGGGCTCGCCCCTGCTGATGTACCTGGCCGCCGCCGGGGTCGGCACCATCGGCGTCGTCGACGTCGACGTCGTCGACCTCTCCAACCTGCAGCGCCCGATCGTCCACGCCACCGACAGCGGCGGCCGGCCCAAGGTGGAGAGCGCCGGGCAGACCATTGCCGCCATCAACCCGGACATCCGCGTGATCGCCCACAACGAGCGCATCCATGCCGGCAACGCCCTGGAGATGATCTCCGGCTATGACCTGGTCGCCGACGGCAGCGACAACTTCCCGACCCGGTTCCTGGTCAACGACGCCTGCTATTTCGCCCGCCGTCCGCTGGTCTCGGCGGCGATCCTGCGTTTCGATGGCCAGGTCTCGACCTTCAAGGCCCACGAGGATGGCGACAACCCCTGCTACCGCTGCCTGTTCCGGGAACCGCCGCCGCCGGGCCAGATTCCATCCTGCGCCGAAGCCGGTGTCCTGGGGGCCCTGTGCGGCACCGTCGGTTCGCTGCAGGCGACCGAGGTGCTGAAGGAACTGCTGGGCATCGGCGACGGCCTGTCGGGGTCGCTGGTCATCTATGACGCCCTTGGCGTCACCTTCCGCAAGATCAAGGTGCGGCGGGACCCCGGATGCCCGCTCTGCGGCGAGGCGCCGTCGATCACCGACCTCTCCATCCACGAGGAGGACAGCGGCCGTGCCTGCCAAGGCGGATAGTCCGGGACGCCCGGACAAGCTCTCCATCGTCGTCCACTCGGGTGGCTTCGACAAGGTCCACTACGCCCTGGTGATGGCCAGCGCCGCCGTCGCCACGGACCAGGCGGTGACCCTGTTCTTCACCATGGGGGGAAGCCGGGCGCTGCTGGGCGCCGACGGCGCCGGAAACCCCGGATGGCACGGGCTGGACGCCACCGAGAGCGGCGCTACGGCGGCGGAAACGGACCGCACCTACGCCGAGCGCGGGGTCGCCACCTTCGAGGAACTTCTGTCGGCGTGCCGGGAACTGGGGGCGCGGTTCATCGTCTGTGAGATGGGACTCCGGGCCATGGACCTGGAGCGCAGCGACCTGCGCGACGACATCCCCGTCGATCTCGGCGGCGTCGTCACCTTCCTCGCCGACGCCTCGAAAGACGGCGCCGTAATCTTCATCTGACCTAAGATTTCCTGTTACGCCGAAAACGATCGCCGGGTTTTCCGTCGATTAACGTCCGCTTCCGATTACCGGACACGGATAAACACGGATGAACACGGATGGACGAAGATGATCTTTCGTGGAGAACCGACGGACCACCGTATGGGAATTATTGATAAAGAATGACCGGCAAAATCATGGCTCCGGTGGGTGCCGTGACACCACGTCGGCACGGATTATCGTTTATCCGTGTTTATCCGTGTTTATCCGTGTTCATTCGTGTCCATCCGTGTTCGCCTGGCGCATGACCCGATCTAATCCACAATTGCCGCGACTTTAGCGGTGACCGCGCCGGGGCGGCCGTCGCCTATGGGCGCCCGGTCGACGGATACCAGGGGACGGATGCCGAGGCTGTTGGTGACGAAGGCCTCGGATGCCCGGGCCAGGTCCTCGGGGGCCAGCGGCCGTTCGCCGGCCCCGGCGAGGGCGATGACGTCGGCCCGCATCACACCGGGCAGGGCGCCGTCGGCAACCGGCGGCGTCACCAGGTCGCCGCCGATGACCAGGAAAAGATTGGCGATGGTGGTTTCGGCGAGACGCCCGGCGGTGTTCAGCATCAGGGCCTCGTCGGCGCCGCGCTCGTCGGCCTCGCGGCGGGCGAGGATATTGTCCAGATAATTGATGGTCTTGCAGCGGGACAAGGGTGAGTATTCGTTGCGCCGCGTGGTGGCGGCGATCACGGCGGCGACGGGCCCGGGCGGTTGCCCGCCTTGGGCAGCGGCGGTGACCAGGATGGTGGGGTGCGAACTGGCGGGGGGCAGGAGGCCGCGCCCGGCGGGTCCCCGGGTCACGGTAAGGCGCAGGACCCCATCATCGATATCGTTGCCGCGCAGGGTCTCGCGGAGGGAATCGCCGAGGGCCTCGTCGGACATGGGAAGGGGCAGGCCGATGACCGCCGCCCCCGCCCGCAACCGGGCCAGGTGGGCGTCGAGACGCAGGATTTCACCGTCACGAGCGCGCAGGGATTCGAAGAGGCCGTCGCCCAGGGTCAGGCCGCGGTCGGCGGGGTCGATGCGGGCGTCGGCGGCGGCCATCAGGACGCCGTTGAGGTGAACCATCATGGGCCGGTCCCGCGGGGATCGAGGCTGGTCAACAGGGGCCGGGCCTTGGTGATGGTCTCGTCGTATTCGGCCGCCGGATCGGAGTCGGCGACGATGCCGCCGCCGGCCTGGGCGACGGCCATCCCGTCCTTGATGGCAACGGTGCGGATGACGATGCTGGATTCCATGGCGCCGTCGAAGCCGAGCCAGGCAATGGTGCCGCAGTAGGGGCCGCGGCGGGACGGCTCCAGTTCGGCAATGATCTCCATGGCGCGGATTTTCGGCGCCCCGGTGATGGACCCGCCGGGAAAGGCGGCGCGCAGCAGATCAACGGCGCCCCGGTCCGGCTGCAGGCGGCCGCGGACCACGGAAACGAGATGGTGGACGTTGGCGAAGGACTCGAGGGCGAAGAGGTCGTCGACGCGGACGCTGCCGAGGGCGCAGACCCGGGACAGGTCGTTGCGCAACAGATCGACGATCATCAGGTTCTCGGCCCGGTCCTTTTCGCTGGCGCGGAGTTCGGAGGCCAGTGCCAGATCCTCGCCCGGGGTGCGGCCGCGGGGCCGGGTCCCCTTGATGGGCCGGGTCTCGACCCGGCCGTCGGCCTCGAGGCGGAGGAACAGTTCCGGCGAGGCCGAGGCGACATGGCAGCCCGGGCCGCAGGCGAGAAAGGCGGCATAGGGCGCCGGCGTCAGGGCGCGCAGGCGCCGGTAAAGGGCATAGGCGTCCAGTCCGTCGGGCAAAGCGCCGATGAAGCGCTGGGTCAGGTTGGCCTGGAAGATGTCGCCATCGATGATGTAGTCGATGACCCGGGCAACGGCGCGTTCGTAATCGGGGCGTTCGATTTCCCGCCGCCAGGTGCCCGCCGCCGTCCAGTCGATGGCGCCGGGATCGGGCGCCGCCTCAAGTCGCGCCGCCATGGCGGCGGCGCGGATTTCAGCCGGCAGACGGCCACGGGACGGTCCGGCAACGTCGGCAGCCAGGATCCAGGCACGTTTCTCCAGGCAATCGAAGGCGGCGATGGTGTCGTAAAAGCCGATCACCATATCGGGAACATCGAGGCCGCTTGCGGGGGCCGGGGGCAGACGCTCCAGGTGGCGTCCGAGCTCGTAGCCGAGGAAACCGACGGCGCCGCCCTGGAAGGGCGGCAGGCCGGGCCGGGCCGGCGCGCGATAGCGGTCCAGTTCACGGCTCAGGACGGAAAAGGGGTCGCCGTCAACCGGGGTCCCGTCGATGGAGACAACCGTGCCGGCGGTCAGGATCTGAAAGGGATCGGCGCAAATGTAGGAGAATCGGCCGCGGCCGCCGGCGGCATCGGCGCTGTCGAGAAAGGCGGCGACCGGGTCGCCGGCGAAGGGCGCGAAGGCGGCGACGGGATCGCGATAGGGAATGGAGCGTACGGACAGCGCCGCGGTCTGGGCACGCACCGTATCTTCCTCCCCGCAGGTGTGGCGCCGCCGGCTCAAAACGTGTCGACGAGCACCCGGTCTGGCGGTTTATGGCCGTCGACGAAGGTCTTCATGTTGATCAGGACCTTCTCGCCCATGTCGATCCGGCCCTCGACGGTGGCCGATCCCAGGTGCGGCAGCAGGACGACGTTGTCCAGTTCCAGAAGCTTGGGATTGACCGCCGGTTCGTGTTCGAAAACGTCGAGCCCGGCACCACCGATCTCGCCGTTTCGCAGCATGCGGGTGAGGGCATTCTCGTCGATCACCTCGACACGGGACGTATTGTCGATATAGGCGTGGGGCTGCAGCAGCTTGAGCCGGCGCGCCGACAGGTGATGAGAGGTGGCCGGCGTATGGGGACAATTGACCGAAACGATGTCGACTCGGGCCAGCATCTGGTCAAGGCTGTCCCAGTAGGTGGCTTCGAGCTCGGTTTCGATGTCGGAATGAAGCCGGTTGCGCTTGTGGTAGTGGATGGACAGCCCGAAGCCCCGGGCCCGGCGGGCCAGGGCCTGGCCGATGCGGCCCATGCCGATGATCCCTAAGCGCTTGCCGTAGATGCGATGCCCCAACATCCAGGTCGGGGACCAGCCGACCCACTTGCCGGTACGCAGAACCCGCTCGCCCTCGGCAAGGCGCCGGGGAACGGCGAGGATCAACGCCATGGTCATGTCGGCGGTATCCTCGGTCAGCACGTCCGGCGTGTTGGTCACGGTGATGCCGCGCTGGCGGGCACTCGCCAGGTCGATGTGGTCGACGCCGGTCCCATAGTTGGCGATCAGGCGCAGGTTCGGACCCGCCTGGGCAAGCACCGAGGCGTCGATGCGGTCGGTGACGGTGGGCACCAGGATATCAGCGGACTGTACCGCCTCGATCAACTCCGCCTTGCTCTGGACGGTGTCGTTCAGGTTCAACGTAACGTCGAACAGCTCCATCATGCGTGTTTCGATGGCGTCGGGAAGCTTGCGCGTAACGACGACCAGCGGTTTTTTTTGCTGCATGAAACCTCCTCCGGAAACGGGGCTCAGCGCTCAGGCCATAGCAATATGGCGGGGCCTTGTCCAGCGCCGCGTGGCACGGTACCGGATCGGTGCCTTGACCGAGACGGATGGACCGGTCCTATAATCGGCGCCAATCGGGACCAACCCGATATATCCGACCCCAATCTTAATGGTGGTATTAAGAGTTATGCCAGTGAGTCTTTTGCGTTTCATGCCGGTTTTCTTGGTCCTGATGTATGTAATGACGGCGGCCGGCGTGCCGTCGGCGTGGGCGGCGCCGGAAGGCAGCGGGCTGCCGTTGCCCCGCTTCGTCAGCCTGCGCGCCAACGAGGTCAACATGCGCACCGGTCCGGGAGTCCAGTATCCGGTGGAATGGGTCTACAGCCGCCAGAAGCTGCCCATGGAGGTGATCGCCGAATACCGCACCTGGCGAAAGGTCCGGGACTGGCAGGGCACCCAGGGCTGGATCCATCAGAGCATGCTCGACGGACGGCGCACCATCGTCATCACCGGCAACACCCGGACGCTCCGCTTCGGGGCCGACGTCAAAAGCGCGCCGGTGGCGCAAATGGAAACGGGCGTCGTCGCCCACCTGCTCGAGTGCCCCGGCGCCAACAGCTGGTGCAAGGTCGAATCGGAAGGCCATGAAGGCTGGTTGCGGCGGGTCGAATTCTGGGGCGTCCAGCGCAACGAAATCATCAAGTAGCGAGAGGCCGATCAATCGAAATCGGCGGCCAGGGCCTCGCGGACGGACGTCGGAAGGATCGCGGCGTGGCCGTAGTGGTCGTGGCCGATGGCCAGGGTTACGCGGGCGCCGGAACCGCGGAACCGGTCGATCTGCGCGGGGGTGAAGGGGAAATGCAGGAACTGCACCGATGACGCCTTGCCTTCGCTGGTGGTGCGGTCGACGTCGGCCTCGACGACGGCTTTGACGATCTCGCCGTCGAAGCTCAGGGTCACGGTTACCACTACGCCGCCCAGGCCGCCCAACACCCCGGCCCGGCGCAGGGGATCGACGATTTCGAACATCAATCAGGCGACCAGATCGGATCCCTACGGACTCAGGGGATGATACGCCGAAAGTTCAA
>JAJFIG010000150.1 GCA_021775195.1 Rhodospirillales bacterium
GAGGGCGGCGACGAGAACGAATTCGCCGCCAACAAGACCAAGCTGCTCAAACCGCTGAACCTGAGTGACGAGGAAAAGGAAGACCTGATTGCCTTCCTCGAGTCCCTCAGCGGCGCCGAGATCAGAATGAAGACACCGAAACTTCCGGAATACGCACCGTTGCCCAAGGTCGCGGACGCAAATTGAGGGAGGCAGAGAACATGAAAGCGAAACTGGAGACGTCGAAGCCACGGGCACCGCGGATACCGGAAGGTAAGAAGCATGCTCCGGGCAAATGCCTGATGAGCCGGCGGCAGTTCCTGCTGACCTCAGGCGTCGCCACGGCGACGGTGATGGTGGTGGTCAACGCCGGCACACCGTTCGCCAAGGAAGTGCCGGGGGTGGTTGCTACCTATCCCCGGAAACTGGTGGCGAAACTGAGCGCCCTGAAACAGGACGAGCCGTTGGAGTTCGCCTATCCCGATGGCGGCATGTATGCGGAGTCGATAGTCGTCAAGCTCGGCGTTCCCGCCGGTGGCGGTATTGGCCCGGGGCGGGACGTGGTTGCCTTCAACAACTTCTGCACCCATCAGGGCGGCGACCTGGCGGGTACCTACAAGGGGGACACCAAGTCCCTGGGCGCCTGTCCGCTGCACCTGTCGACATACGACCTGACCCGTCACGGAATTCTGATTTCGGGCCAGGCCTACCAGAGCCTGCCGCAGGTTCTGCTGGAGCTCGACGGGGACAACATTTACGCGGTTGGCGTGTTCGGCCTGATCTTCGGCCGTTTCGACAACCTGCAGGGCTAGGGAGGAACGAACCGTGGCTACTCCATATTACATTCCAGAAACCAACGTTCCGCTTCCTCCCAAGAACGCGGACGTTATCTCAACGGCATGCGACTATTGCATCGTCGCCTGCGGGTTCCAGGTCTACCGCTGGCCGGTTGCCGGGAACAAGAACGGCGGGTCGAAGGCCGGCCAGAACGCCTTCGGTGCCGATTTCCCGGTCGACCCGCTGGGCCCCTGGGTTGCCCCCAACCAGCACAACATCGTGCTGCACAAGGGTGAGCCCCATCATGTGGTGATCATTCCCGACAAGCATGCCAAGCAGGTCAACACCGATGGGGATTCGAGCATCCGCGGCGGTGCCATCGCCCAAAAATGCTACAACCCGCAGAAACCGACCCGCGACCGCCTGAAGTCTCCGCTGATGCGGATCTACGGCATCCTGCAGCCGGTGCCGTGGGACTTTGCCCTCGAGGTCGCGGCCGAGGTCGGCAAGCACGTCATCGACAAGCACGGCGACAATGCCTATGGGGTGAAGACCCATTCCTACCAGTACATCGAGAACACGTACGCGATCACCAAGTACGCGCTGCGCCATATCTCGACGGCCAACTTCACCTTCCACGACACGCCCTCCGACGTCTCCTCGACGCCGGGGTTCCGTGATGCCGGTTTCGACAACTTCGGTCCCGCCTACGAGGACTGGAAGAACGCCGAAACGCTGATGATCTGCGGCACCGATCCCTACGAGACCAAGACCATCATGTGGACCCAGTGGATCATGAAGGGGATCCAGAACGGGCAAAGAACCATCATGATGGTGCCCAGGCGCACCGCCGGCGTCGCCTACGCGGAGCAGAACGGCGGCCTGTGGCTCGACATCGAACCGGGTACCGACCTTCTGGTGATCAACGCCATCGCCCGGACCATCGTCGAGAACGGCTGGCAGGACGCGGCCTGGATCAAGGACTGGGTCAACAACAAGTGGGGCTCGTCGTCGGGCTTCGGCCAGGGAACGCGCAACACGCCCTGGCAGTGGCGCACGACCTGGGGCAAGTTCCAGACCAAGGGCTTCGACGACTGGAAGAAATGGCTCCTGGCCCAGGACGAGTTCAAGCCCGAAAACGCCGCCCGGGTGGCCAAGATCGACGTCAAGAAGATCACGACGGCGGCGCAATGGATGGCCAAGCCGAAGGGCGGTAAGCGGCCCAAGACCTCGATCATGATCGAGAAGGGCCTCTACTGGTCCAATAACGTCGGCAACACCCAGGCCATCTCGGCTCTGGGCATCATCGTCGGCGCCGGCGGACGGCCGGGCCAGGTCATCGGCCGGGCCGGCGGTCACCAGCGTGGCGGGCAGCGCGGCGGCAAGTATCCGCGCAACAAGTCACCAATGAAGGTTCCGGGCCGGCGCCGCAGGGCGTTGGATACGGATACCTGGCTGATGTCGGGCCACACCCGGCTTGCTCACGCCATCGGGGTGACCTGGATCCAGTCCATGTGCGGCTCGCAGCAGATCGCCAAGCGGTTCCACGAACTTGTGACCGCCAACCCGCATCAGGTGCGGTCCTACGATAAGAAGGACATCATCGAGACGTTGAAGAAGCGGGCCGATTCCGGCGGCATGGTGGTCATCAACCAGGACATCTACCTGGTCGATCCCATCGGCAACCGCTACGCCGACATCATCTTCCCGGCCGCTACCTGGGGCGAGGAAAACTTCATGCGGGCCAACGGCGAACGGCGCCTGCGGCTCTACAACAAGTTCTACGACCCGCCAGGAGAGGCCAAGCCCGACTGGTGGATCATCGCCGAACTCGCCAAGCGCATGGGCTTCGACGGCTTCGAATGGAAGAACTCCAACGACGTTGCCGAGGAGTCGTCACGCTTCTCGCGCGGCAGCCGCAAGGACTTCAACATGATCAAGGTCGCGGCCCACCGCGAGGGCAAGACCCTGCATCAGAAATTGAACGAGTTCGGCACCAACGGCATCCAGGGGCCGGTGTTCATGAAGGCGGACGGGTCCCTCGAGGGCACGGTTCGCCTCCACGACACGACCCGCAAGCTCGACGAGACCGGGCCTGCCGGCGGCAACGTCTATAACAAGAAGCTGACCCACTTCAACAGTCAGACCGGACGCTGCAACCTCCAGAAATCGCCGTGGTCCCTGTTCTCGGACTATTGGGAATGGATGAAGCCCAAAGGTAACGAGCTTTGGTGCACGTCGGGCCGAACCAACGAGCGCTGGCAATCTGGCTTTGATGATCGTCGCCGGCCCTATGTCGTTCAACGGTGGCCCGAGAACTATGTCGAGATCCATCCCGACGACGCGGCTGGCCGCGGAATCGAGAGTGGCGACCTGGTCATGGTGTATTCGGACCGCGTCCCGAGCCTGAAGCAGACCATTCTTGGCGTGGAGGGGTCGGACTACAGCTTTACGGGCCAAATGAAGAACGGCAATGTCGAACTCACCCGGGCTGCCGTGACCGGCGTAGCAATGGTCACGCGGCATATCAAGAAGGGTCTGATCTACATGGACTTCCTGCACACGCAGCAGCCGGCCAATGCTCTCGAAGGTCGGATCGTCGATTGGATCAGCGGCAACTACAATTACAAGATGGGTGTCGCCAAGCTT
>JAJFIG010000016.1 GCA_021775195.1 Rhodospirillales bacterium
TTGTCAACGCTCCCGACCGGCGCAGCTATGCCATCCTTCGGGAAACGCTGGGCGAGCTCGGAATGCCGGCCTATGTCATTCCAGGCAATCATGACGGTCGGGCGGAGATGCGTGAGGCCTTCGGCGACTGGGGTTACTTGCCCCGGGACGGGGAGTTTCTTCACTATACCATCGAAGAACACCCCTTGCGGCTGATCGGGCTGGATTCCGTGATCCCCGGCAAGGAAGGCGGTCGCATGTGCGCCGATCGTCTTGCCTGGCTCGCCGCGCGCCTCGAGGAGGCTCCCAAACAGCCGACATTGATCTTCATGCATCACCCGCCGTTTGAAACAGGCATCGGATTTATGGACAAGTACGGCTTCGAGGGCGCGGGCGAGATGGAAGCTGTCGTCCGTGGCCATCCACAGGTGGAATGGGTGCTGTGCGGCCATATGCACCGGCAAATCCAGATGCGCTGGGGCGGAACCGTGGCATCGACGGCGCCGAGCATCACGTTTCAGATCATGCTCGACCTTGCGCGGCGCTCACAGGGCGCCTTCGTTATGGAACCGTCGGCATGTTCGATCTTTAGTTGGACCCCGGATTCCGGCGTCAAAACCTATCTCAGCATCATCGGTGACTATGGGCCCCATCGCTCCTTTGCATGAATACAGGCAAAGGAAATCCATGGTAACGAAGCTCTACAAGGACTAAATTTAGACTACACCGACACTGTTATCTTTTTCAGAAACAAGACAACAGGGCATGTAAAGACCTCATGAAAGCAGATCTTTCGAAAAAATACGACCTCCGGGTACCCCGATACACCAGCTACCCGACAGCGCCCCATTTCAGTGAATCCGTGGACGGAGTCCAGTACCGGCAATGGCTCGGCGAGCTTGACCAGGACACGGACCTATCTCTTTATTTTCACATCCCATTTTGTGCTGAAATGTGCTGGTTCTGCGGCTGCTACACGAAAGTCGTAAAACGTTACGAGCCGGTGCAACAGTACCTCGAAACTCTGCTTCAGGAAATCGACGTGGTCGCCGATGCCCTGTCGACGCGATTCAGTGTCCAACACCTCCACTGGGGCGGTGGCAGCCCAACCATGTTGCAGGGTCCCGACTGGCTGCGCATCTTCGAGAAACTGCGCGGACGGTTCGATATTAACGCCGACGAGGAGATTGCCGTCGAACTGGACCCCCGCACCGCAACCGAGGATTACATCAAGGCCCTGGCGGACGCCGGAGTCAACCGGGCAAGCATCGGTGTCCAGGATTTCCATGGCGAAGTCCAGAAGGCCATCAATCGGGTTCAACCCTTTGAAATAACGGAACGGGTGGTGGACTTGTTGCGCAAGCACGGCATCAACCACATCAACATGGACCTGCTCTATGGACTCCCCCACCAGAATACCGAACGGGTGCGGGAAATGGTGGACCTGGCAGCGCAATTGAAGCCGGCGCGGGTGGCGCTTTTCGGCTACGCCCACGTGCCGTGGATGAAGACCCACCAGAAGATGATCGACGAATCCGCCCTGCCCGATGCCGAAGAACGTTGGCAGCAATTCAACGCGGCATCGATACGCATGGTGGAGCGGGGTTACGTGGCTATCGGCCTGGATCACTTCGCCCTACCCGACGACAAACTGGCGGTGGCGCTCAGAGAAGGCCGCCTGCATCGCAATTTCCAGGGCTACACGGTGGATTCGGCGGGATCGCTTTTGGGATTCGGGGCATCGGCCATCGGCTCCCTTCCGCAGGGTTATATTCAGAACCTGTCCCCGCTGAAGCCCTACCGGGAAACGGTCGCCGCCGGAAACCTGCCGGTCGCGCGCGGCGTTGCCTATTCAGGCGATGACCGGTTGCGGGGTGAAATCATTGAACGCCTGATGTGCGACCTCAGCGTCGACGTGGACGCGGTCAGCCGCCGGCATGGAACGTCGAGCGACGCATTCGACGCCGAGATGGAAAACCTGGCCCGGCTTGCCAATGACGGAATTATCGACCTTGACGGCAGCCGGATCGCGCTTACCGAGGATGGCCGGCCCTATGTTCGCGTCGTCGCGGCGGTATTCGATCGCTATTTGCAGTCCGGGAAGGCTCGCCACTCACGCGCCGTGTAGCGCTATTTCTTGCGTGCAAGGGTCAACCCGTCGCCAATGGGGACGAGGCTGATATCGACACGGCCATCGCCGTAGATCTTCTCGTTGATTGCCCTGACGGCGAGGGTTTTTTCGTCCTTTTTCGCAGCATCGGCCACGCTGCCACCCCAAAGCACGTTATCCACACAGGCGAGACCACCCGGGCGCAGCAGGACGAGAGTTCGTTCGTAATAGCCGTCATATTCGACCTTGTCGGCATCAATGAAGGCGAAATCGAAGGTTCCGGCTCCTCCCTCGGCGATCAGGGTGTCGAGGGTCTTGAGCGCTGGGCCGATATGAAGCTCGATGCGGTCCTCGACGCCAGCCTCGGTCCAGTAGGCACGCCCGATGTCGGTCCATTCCTGGCTCACGTCACAAGCGACGAGGCGACCGCCGGGGGGTAGGGCCGACGCCACACAAAGCGCGCTATAGCCAGTAAAGGTTCCTATTTCCAATGCCTTATGGGCCCCAACCAAACGCGCCAACAACGCCATGAATTGCCCCTGTTCTGGCGCGATCTGCATCATGGCGTCGGCAAGTTCCGCGGT
>JAJFIG010000151.1 GCA_021775195.1 Rhodospirillales bacterium
GATGTCGCGCCCAGAACCTGGAGTGTGAATGGGTTATCGAAGGTGAATGTGCTTTGGGTGAGGGTGACGATGGTGCCGTTGACGTCGACGGTCCCGTTTTCGATATAATCGGCGCCGGGAATGCCCAGTTGCAGGGTCGGCAAGGCCAGCGCCGGCCGTCCACTCATGACCACGGTCGCGACCACGAGGGCGAAACCGAATGCTTTCCACGTTGCCTTTTTCAGTGCCAAGACCGGAGTCCCCTCAAAATCTCAATCGAGTTCACGTGCTGTGACATCTCTGTGACATGCAAGAATCGCGCCAACTTTCGTGAATCCATATTTTTCAATTGGTTGGGGGGATCGTGGAAATTGCTGTCGATCGAAAGTGTAAAGAATTCCGACACCGAATCGGGGGGGGTCCAAAATCAAATCCGGAGAATTCCAAAAAACCAATTTATTTTCAAACAGTTAAACACAAATTGGTGATTGCTCCATTATGTAAAGAATTCCGACACCTTAGAGGCGGAGCAAGGGCGGGAGGCACCACCAGGCTCTTTTGTTTCCTTATTTCCAATAGGTTATTGAGAAATTTTGACTGATTAAGAACTGTAAAGTTCACCGACACCCGCGAACATCAACCACAATCACCGGTCTCGGCAGGGGGTGCCGGGCCGTTAACGCCCACGAAACCATTTGCCGCTACCGTTTTCCCATCCAATCGTCCCAATTAGGGGGAGACGGAACGTGCATGACCCTGACCGCTTTCGGATTATCAACAGCCAGTGCGAGCGGGTGTGCCATCTGATCAATCGGGCGGAGCGCACAGCCGACGCCGCCGAGGCCAAGGCCCTCTACCGCCTGGCGCGTATCCTGACCCAAGATATTTCGGACACCGTCCGCGATTGTCTGGCGCCGATGGTCGTCGCCTACACCGCCCTCGACGACGCCGCCTGATAGACCGTCGCTCGCCGAATTGGCCGCGAAGAACGACGGTTCGCACCGCTCATCTGTGAAAATGCGCTGCATGTCCGGCGTATGTCCGCCTGCCGAGGGAACGGGTTATCTCATCGTGCAGCGTACCTGATTACGCGAACGGACACGATATTCCTCGTCATATTTGGAGAAAACACCGGTACGACCGTATTGAGTACAGGGCTTAAGTTACTTGCATAGACGAGATGTTTGTTCTAATAAATAATTCCAAACACAAATATCAATTATAACTACCCCAGACTTGGTGAACAGACAATGACAGTTGAAAATAAGCTGCTGCTTAATTTAACGGCCGAGATCGTCAGCGCGTTTGCTGGCCGGAATGTGGTTTCGGCGGAGGCGTTTCCCGATTTGATCAAGACCGTGCACCGTACCCTGGCGGGCCTTGGCGACTCGGCCCAGGCCGCGGCCCAGGAACTGACGCCGGCGGTGCCGATCAAGAAGTCGGTAACCAACGAGGAGATCATCTGCCTCGAATGTGGCCGCGGCGCCAAGATGCTCAAGCGCCATTTGGCCAGCGCCCACGGGCTCAGCCCCGACGAATACCGCCAGCGCTGGCGCCTGCCGGCGGATTATCCGGTGGTCGCGCCTGTATACGCCGCCAAGCGTTCGTCCCTGGCCAAACAGATCGGCCTCGGCCGCAAGCCCGGTAAAATGGTGAAGAAAAAGAAAAAATAAGCTGGAAACCGAGGCGCTCGGCGCGCCTCGGTCAAACCCCGGCCCGCGGCGCCGGGTTTTCCCGGCGCCGTTACTACCTCTACTGAACTATTTTCCACGACCCGTCGGGCTGACGGCAAGCAGTGCCGAAGGCGGTCTCGGTCTTGCCGCCGACGTTGATCGTCGTCTGGTATTCCCGGCAGTAGTCACCGGTCGACGTGTGGGTGCCCTCGCGGGTCGGCGTGAAGGTGCCGGAATTGCCGCTTTTCGGATTATCCCAGGCAATTGGCTGGCCGATGGGCGCGGCGTGGGCCTGTTCCTGGGCCCGGCTGGCGTGCATGCGGTCCGCCTTGTCCAGCGATTTGCCGACCTCCGAGCCAAGGAATGCCCCAGCCAGGGCCCCGATGGCAACCGCCGCCAGTTGGCCCTTGCCGCTACCGAGCTGTGAACCGGCAAGGGCTCCCAGACCGGCCCCGACCAGGGTGCCGCCGGCCTCCTTGGGCCGGTCCTGGTAATTGGCGCAGGCACCCAGCAGGATGACGACGAGGGCTGCCGATGTAATGGACTTGATGGTCATTTCTTGAACCTCTGTTTATCTGTTTCTTGACAAACGGTGTTGCGGAACCTTCCTTTAGGTGTTGACCCAATCCGGGAAAAGGTCCGCGCCCGCAAACATTGCGCCACCGGCGCCACGCCGGCGGCAGGTGGAAATCGCGGAAACTCTGCGAGGATTTTAACGAAACACGCCATGGCTGTCACCATAAGCGCTGATCCTATTGGCCTTTTTCAGGCCTGGCTAGCGGAAGCCCACGAAACCGAGCCCGCCGACCCCACCGCCATGGCCCTGGCCACGGCGACCGCGGACGGGGTGCCGTCGGCCCGCATGGTGCTTCTGAAGGGGGTCGACGATCAGGGGTTCACCTTCTTCACCAACCTGAACAGCCGCAAGTCCCATGAGCTCACCGCCAACCCCCGCGCCGCCCTTTGCGTCCATTGGAAGTCGCTCAAGCGCCAGGTGCGCGTGGAAGGGGCGGTGGAACCCGTCGAGGTGGCCGAGGCCGACGAATATTTCGCCACACGGCCCCGCCTTAGCCAGATCGGCGCCTGGGCGTCGAAGCAGTCGCGCCCCCTCGAGGGCCGCTTCGAGCTCGAGGGCCGGGTTGCCCGCTACACCGCCCGATTTCACGTCGGCGACGTCCCCCGGCCCGAGTTCTGGTCCGGTTTCCGGGTTGTGCCCGACCATATAGAATTCTGGGAGGACCAGCCGTTTCGCCTCCACGACCGGGTCGTGTATCATCGTGGCGAGGACGGTTGGACGACGGAGCGGTTGTACCCGTGACGGCTGACGGAACCGGCACCCTGGCGGCCTCGGCGTCGCCCGTATCGCCCGAGCGCAGGGCGCGGCTCATGCGCCTGGCCACCTATGCCTCGGTCTCCGTGGCCTCGGTTCTCATCGTCGCCAAGTTCGGCGCCTGGCTGGCCACTGATTCCATCAGCCTGCTCTCCACCCTGATCGATTCGCTCCTCGATGCCGGAGCCTCCCTGGTCAACCTGTTCGCCGTCCGCCAGGCCCTTCAGCCGGCCGACGCAGAGCACCGCTTCGGCCACGGCAAGGCCGAGCCCCTGGCCGGCCTGGTACAGGCCGCCTTCATCTGCGGTTCCGCCGTCTTCTTGCTGTTCGAGGCCGGCGAGCGCCTCTACCGCCCCGCGGTCATCACCAACACCGAGGTCGGCCTCGCGGTCCTCGTCCTTTCCATCGCCTTGACCGTGGTTCTCGTCGGATTCCAGCGCTACGTCGTGCGCCACACCGGCTCCGTCGCCATCAGCGCCGATTCCATGCACTACAAGATGGATGTCCTGGTCAACATCGGTGTTATCGTCTCCCTTCTGCTCGCCACCCGCCTCGGCTGGCAGGCGGCCGATCCCTTGATCGCCATCGCCATCGCCGTCTACATCGTTTGGGGCGCCGGGGAGATCGGCAAGGCGGCACTGCACATCCTCATGGACCGGGAACTGCCGGAAGACGACCGCAAAAGGATCCGGGACATTGCCATCGCCCATCCCGATGTCCATGACATCCACGACCTTCGCACTCGCTCCTCGGGGCCCGACCTGTTCATCCAGTTCCATCTGGAGATGGACGGCGACCTGACCCTTCTCCGGGCGCACGAGATCTCCGACCAGGTCGAAGCCGCGGTCAACGAAGCCTTCCCCGATTCCGAGGTGCTTATCCACGAGGACCCCAAGGGCCTCTTCGAAGACCACACCGAGTTCCATTAGGTCTGCCTCGGTGATTCTCGAGGACCAGAGCGAAGCCATCGATTTCCTCTCCCGCCCCCGGGCCTTCGGTGCCGGGGTGGGAACGGTGGAGCGTATCGAGACTCACATTTCCGAGATCTTCCTCGTCGGCGACCGGGCCTACAAGCTCAAGCGTGCCGTGCGGTTGCCCTATCTCGATTTCTCCACCGCCGATCTCCGCCGCGCCGCCTGCGAGTCCGAGGTCGCCGTCAATCGCCGCACGGCCCCCGGTCTCTATTTGGGTGTCGTTCCCCTGGTCCGCGGCGGCGACGGGACCTTGCGCCTCGGCGGCGACGGAACCCCCGTCGACTGGTTGGTCGAGATGGTCCGCTTCGACCAGTCGACCCTCTTCGACCGTCTCGCCCGCGACGGCGGTCTTGACCGCGCCCTCGCCGAGGACCTGGCCGAGGCCATTGCCTCCTTCCACCGCCAGGCCGAGCCCATGCTCGGCGGCGGCGGCCGCGCCGGCATGGCCATGATCATCGACAGCAACGCCGAGACCTTCGCCGAGTTCGCCGCGGGCGTGTTGGATCGGGAAAAGCTCACCCGCCTCGACACCCTCTGCCGCCAGGCCCTCGACGCCCATGCCGATCTACTCGAAGCCCGCCGCGCCTCGGGCCGGGTCCGCCACTGCCACGGCGACCTGCATCTCCGCAACATCTGCCTGGTCGATGGGGCGCCGACCCTCTTCGACGCCATCGAGTTCAACGACGCCTTCACCCGCATCGACGTCCTCTACGATCTCGCCTTCCTGCTCATGGACCTGGACCACCGCGATCTCCGCGGCCTCGCCAACATCGTCCTCAACCATTATCTCGACATCACCGAGGACACCGGGGGGCTCGGCGCCCTGCCGCTGTTTCTCGCCGTCCGCGCCGCCATCCGCGCCCACGTCGACGCCACCCAGGTCGCCAGCCTCACCGATAGCGCCCAGGCCGCCGAGGCCGGCCGCGAGGCCGGCATCTACCTCGGCGAGGCCATGGCCTACCTGGCGCCGCCACCCCCCCGCCTCATTGCCGTCGGCGGGTTATCCGGTAGCGGCAAGTCGCGCATGGCCCGCGAATTGGCGCCGTTGGTCGGTGCCGCCCCCGGTGCCCGGGTGCTGCGCAGCGACGTCATCCGCAAGCGTCTGGCCGGTGTCCATGTCCACACCCGCCTCGACGCCGACGGCTACACGGCCGAGATGACCGAGCGCACCTTCGCCACCCTTTACGCCGAAGCCGAAGCGGCCCTCGCCACCGGCCATTCGGTCATTGCCGACGCGGTGTTCGCCTTTCCCCGCCAGCGCGCCGCCGTCGCCGCCGTCGCCGAGCGCGCTGGCGTGCCTTTCCGGGGCCTGTGGCTGGAG
>JAJFIG010000152.1 GCA_021775195.1 Rhodospirillales bacterium
CCCCGACCGCGGACTTTCCCGGCGACAAATTCGCGAATCACGGGAGTCGGTTGGCGGGTAACGTTGACAAGCCGGTCGAGGTTTCGGGGGTCGGTGATGACGGAGATACGAGCCCGTTGACAGGGGAATGCCGTGGAGCTATTAGTTAGTTGTTCTAACTATTAGCGGAGGCCGTGGTGACCAATTCCCTTTTCGACCGCATCGGCGAACCGATCCCGCGCCGGGTCAGCGTCGGGCTGGCGAAGATCGGCCTGGCCCTGCGCAGCCAGGCTTGGAAGTCCGCCGGACGGCGGAAACTGACACCGACCCAGGGTCAGGTCCTGGCGGTGATGCGGGCGCATCCCGGCGACGCCGTCCGGCTTTCGGCCATTGCCGATGAACTGGCCATCACTCGCGCCACCGCCAGCGGCGCGGTGTCGACGCTGGTGGACAAGGGGCTGGTGGAAAAACGTCCAGCCAGCGACGACCAGCGGGCAGTCGCCCTGACCCTGACCGAAGCCGGGCGGGCCGAGGCCGGGCAGATCATGGAATGGCCCGATTTCCTGCTTCCGGCGGTGGACGCCATGGCGCCGGCCGAACAGGAGGTCTTCCTGGTGGGCCTGATCAAGATGATCCGCACCCTTCAGCAAAACGGTCAGATCCCGGTCACCCGCATGTGCGTGACCTGCGACTATTTCCGCCCCGATGTCCACGACGATCCGGGGACGCCACACCACTGCGCCTTCGTCGACACCCCCTTCGGCAACCGTCACCTGCGGCTGGACTGCGTCGACCACCAAGCGGCGGCGCCGGCCGAGCTGGCGGCGATGTGGAATACCTTCACAACATAAGCAAAAGGAGAAAGACCATGAGTGCACGATGCGTGAGAAACCTGACGATGCTTTCCTTGGCGGCGGTGCTGGGGGCGGCGGTGCTGCCGGCCAGCGCCGGCCCATCGGGGAACGTCCCCTTCCCCGCCGACTTCCGGACCTGGACCCATGCCAAGTCCGTCGTCGCCTTCGCCAAGGACGACCCCTTCCACGGCTACCGCAACGTCTACGTCAACGCCGCCGGCGCGAAGGCGATGACCGGCGGCGGGGCCTATGCCGAGGGCAGCGTGCTGGTGATGTCGTTCCATGCGCCGGTCAAGGACGGCGACACCTACACCCAGGGCAAGCCCATCAAGTACGTGATCATGCGCAAGGACGGCGCCAGGGCAAAGGCAACCGGAGGCTGGGCCTACGAGGCCTATCCGGCGGCCAGCATGAAACCCCTGGTCGGCGACAAGACCGCGGAGAAGTGCCACGACTGCCACGCCGCCGGTGCCGCCGACAACGATTTCGTGTTCTCCAGATACGCCAAGTAACGGCCCGGCCCCGCCGCTCACCCGGCCCGGCGACGATCCTGAAATGGTGATTCGCCGGAGTCGGTTGGCGGGCGACATGAAGATCGGGGTTGAGGGCGATACCGTATTTCCTCCAACGGCCGCGCTGGTTATCATGGCATCATCATGGGCGGTTTCGCCGCCTATCCGGGAAATGCCTGTTTGAGACGCGGAAAGACGGAGGGGGTTCGGCGCCGGGATGGAACCATTTCCACACACTCTTCTGGAGGGCTACCGGGCGTTCAAGACGGGAACCTTCGCCCAGGAGAACGAACGCTACCGGACCCTGGCCGAGCTGGGACAGACGCCCGAGAACATGGTGATCGCCTGCTGCGACTCGCGGGTGGCGCCGGAAAAGGTTTTCAATGCCGCGCCAGGCGAGATCTTCGTCGTCCGCAACGTCGCCAATCTGGTGCCACCCTACAAGCCCGACGGCGAGCATCACGCAACGTCCGCATCGCTGGAGTACGCGGTCCAGGCCCTCAAGGTGAAGCACATCATCGTGCTCGGCCATGGCCGCTGCGGCGGCATCGAGGCGGCGCTGGACCCCACCGCCGAGCCCCTGTCGCCGGGCGATTTCATCGGCACCTGGCTGGAGCTTCTGGGACCCGTGGCCGAAGCGATTTCGGGTAATCAGTGGATGACAGGCGCCGAGCGGCAGACGGCGCTGGAACGCATTTCGGTGCGCAATTCGATCGCCAACCTGCGCACCTTTCCCTGCATTTCCATCCTCGAGGGAAAGGGGCGTTTGACCCTTCACGGTGCCTGGTTCGATATATCGAGCGGCGAATTGTGGCTCATGGACCCGGAAACGGGCGACTTCTCCCTTCCCCCGTCAAAGACCGCCTGACCGCCGCTCGACGCGCCCGGCGAGCATCTGCAGGACCTCGCTGGGGGTGCGCTGCTGCCAGCGGGCGACCTCGTCCAGGGTGATCTCGTCGCCGCCGTCGACGCCGATGACGGTGACCGTGTCGCCGGGCCCGGCGTCGTCGAGGCCGTCGAGGTCGAGGGTCATGTGCTCCAGCGAAACCGCGACCACCGGCACCCGGCGGCCGCCGACGAGGACCTGGGCGCTCTGGCCCGGGGCCGGACGCGGGAAGCCGTTGGTCAGACCCAGGGGGACGACGCCGGCGGTGCGGCCGCGCTCGAGCCCGTAACGCCCGGCGATGGCCATGTTCGAGCCCTGGCCGTGGTGGGCGACGTGGATGAGGCGGGTGCGCAGGGCGCCGAAGACGGGTCTGAGTCCGGAGGTATCGCCGACGCCGTCCTCGGCGAAGGGCGACAGGCCGTAATAGGCGTGGCCGACGCAGACGGCGTTGCAGGCATCCTCGAGGCCGGCGAGCAGGCAGCAGCTGGCACGGGCCTGGGTGACGGGAACCTTCAGCCCGCGTTCGGCCAAGGCGGCGATCAAGCGGTCGAAGTCGCCGAGGGCCGCCGCGGCCCAGTCGCGGCCGCGTATTTTGCCGAAGGGGACATGTGTGTAGACGCCCTCGATGACGACGTTGGGCAGCGCCGCCATGCGCTCGATGG
>JAJFIG010000153.1 GCA_021775195.1 Rhodospirillales bacterium
CCCCCGGGTTAAAGCGGTTTATCCGCCAAGCCTGCCAAGGGATTCCGGCGACTCAATAATTCCCTTTCAAGGTCATCTTCGATTCGACCCCAGGTTGGTGCTGGTATATTATGCCACCGGGCGGCCCGGCCCGCCGAAAACAACCGCCGGACACCATGTCCTTCTTTGCCTCGATCCAGGCGGTATCGGCGAGCACCGGTACTGCCCGCGCGGTTGTTGCGTTTACTCGTTGAAAGGAGGCTGGCATGTGGGACGCACTTAAGAAACTCATTGGCGCCGACGAGGACAGCAAGGCGCGCCGCCAGATGGCGCTTGACGACGAACGCCGGGAGCGCGAACAGCGCATCCAGGCGGGCAAGGAGGCCCTCGCAAGGACGATCCAGGCCAACGACGACAGACCCCAGGCCTGATCCTGGTCAACCCTCACCCTGTCGCCAGCAGGGTGTTGGCTTCCTCGAACACGGCCAGGGTCCGCTCCACGTCGTAGGGCTGTTCCAGGTGGGTTTCGGGGTCCCATTCGCTGCGCCCGGGGGCGAAGAAATCGCCGCCGTAGACATGGATGGCGCCGGTGCAGCGGGGCAGGGGGTTGGTCACCGAATGGATGATGTCGCGGCCCAGCGGCACCGCCTCCTTCTCACCCAGGGACTTGGCGCCGGCGGCCTCGACGCGGCTGCCGTCCTCTCCCGTGCGGCGCCAGAAGATGTTGTCTTCGCGTCCGGTATAGAGGCCGATCACCGCCCACATTTCGTGGTTGTGGGGTTGCAATGTCATCCGCGGCGCCCATACCAGGTTCAGGATCGTCAGGTCGGCGTCATTGTAAAGCGTCTCGACCCCGCCCCGCGCCGGCTCTCCCAGCCCCTTGATCACCGCCGCTGGATCGGAAACCGCCCGCGCCACCAGTTCACGGACGCTCTTGTGGCTGTCGTCGCCGGCAACCGCCGCCCGGCACTCGGCAATGAAGGTCTCGGCATCGAACATGGCTTGGATCCCCCCGAATAAGCACGTTCCCCCGTTCGTCGGTTGCGAGTGTATCGCATTCGCCGCCGCCGCGCACGCCACCTGATTCTCTCCCGCTAGCGCCCGTAACACCCCTGTTCGTAGTCGTGAAATTCCAGCGGGATCATTGCCTTGTCGGTCCGCCGGATGTCCATATCCGCCAGGTCCGGCAGGTCGTGGATCGGGATGCTGACCTTGATGATGGCGCGCGGGTTGATGTGCCCGACGCTGATTTTCACCCGGTTTAGCTTTTCGTCGACCACCGCCGATACCTCGCCTTTTCCATAGTTGAAGTCCCGGTCGAGAGAGGGCCGGCCGATCCGTCCCACCGGCCGGCCATCGACCAGGCGCCAGTAGGTGAGCGTGATGTCCGGTGACGGGGTGACGCTGGGGTCCGGGTTATGGGTCGCCAGGAACCGCGCCAGGTCCTCGCGGGAGTAGGTGTCCCGGGTCCGGTTGATGATGAAGAACTCGACGTGGAGAACGCCGCTCCCCGGTTTGGCGAAAGGCTCGGCGGTGCACAACAGGGGGTACGCGGCGATGGTCTCCGGCGGGAACAGCCAATGGCGCACCGGTTTGAACATCAACGCCGCCAGGAAAAGGACGAGGGCGGTGGTCACGTTGATGACGACCGGAACGGCGATGGATTTCCGCCATTCCCGGAACGGGTTCATATCCCACCTTTATTCCGAGAGAAGGTTTATGCGCACGGTGATTTCGTTGACCTTGGCGCGCAGGGTGTCGAGCTGGTTCTGCAGGGGCCGCAATTCCTCGCGGCCCGCCGCATCGGACTTGCCGCCGCCGCTGCCTCTGGCGTAGCCGATTTTCGATAGTCCTCGCCGTTGCGCCCCCGGCACCCGGCTGATGACCTTGCCGTCTGGACCATGGAAGGATATCCCGGGCGCGCCCACGGTCATGCCGTAGGCACTGGCACTTCGGTTCCAGAAGGCCGCCCACGGCGTGCCGTTCCTGTTGACGCCGATGTCCAGGCGCCGCCGTCCCTGGCTGTCGTTGAGGGCGAAAAAGGCGCTGTTCTCGTTATTGGGCGGCCACGTGCCCAGGCGGCCGCGCAGGACGCCCCTGCTGTCGACGAGCCGAAACTCCTGCGCTGAAAGGATTTGCCGGGATTGCGCCTGAACGGCGCTGGCTTGGAAAAACCACGTCAATACGGCCCCGCCCAGGAACGCGGAAAACATGGCGAGGACCGATGTCAGGAAAAACTGTTTTCTGTTCATCGCCGCCTCCTTTGTGCCGGCTCGGGCCGGCAGGTTAAATGACGGACGTGATGGACTACGGTGCCGTGCATCGGTTGCACGTAACTCCCACAAAATATGTGGGAAAATACCGGGTGAGAGTCAATGCACCGCTACCTGAGCGCATTGGCGGCAAATAGGGGTTTGACCCACCGCCGTGCCGTGGCACTCTGGGCCGGTGCGGTGTCCGGTGGCCGGGGAGGGGTTTCCCCGGCAGGGTGGTGCGGGACCGTTATTTCTACCGTGGTGAGGAGCCCACCCCCATGACAAACCGACAGCCCATCGCCCGATCTCTGTTCACCGTCCTGCTGGCCGTCGTATTCGCCGCCGTGTCGGTGGTCCCCCCCGCCGTCGCCGACCCGCCGCCCTGGGCCCCGGCCCACGGCTACCGGGACAAGGACGACGACGACGACCACGACCACGACAAGAAAAAGCACCACGGGAAAAAGCACCACAAGAAAAAGCATCACAAGAAGAAGCGCTACCGGAAAAAACACTACGACACTTACGAGGCCGCCGACATCCCGCCCACCTTCGGCATCGACCTCGGCAACTGCAACCGCCAGCTCCTGGGCCAGGCCCTGGGCGCCGCCGCCGGGGCCGCCATCGGCTCCCGGGTCGGCAAGGGCGACGGCCGCACCGCCGCCATCGTCGGCGGTTCCATCATCGGCCTGATCATCGGCGGCAGCATCGGCCGGGCCATGGACCAGGTCGACCACAACTGCATCGGACAGGCCCTGGAGCGCGCCGAAACGGGCCAGCCCGTGGCCTGGAACAACGCCGACACCGGCTCCCGTTATCAGATCACGCCGACCCGGACCTACAAGGACCCGGGCGGCCGCTACTGCCGGGAATACTGGACCGAGGGCATCATCGACGGCCGCGTGCAGGAACTCTTCGGCACCGCCTGCCGCCAGCCCGACGGCAGTTGGGAAGTGGCGAACTAGACGGTACTCACCGCACCGTCTTCTCCACCACCGTCTTGACGGTGAGCCCCTGGACGATGATCGAGAAGACGACGACGCCATAGGTCATCGCCAGGATCGCCGGCTTCGCCGCCACCGCCGGCAGCGACAGGGCCAGGGCCACCGAGATGCCGCCCCTCAGGCCGCCCCAGGCGAGCACCGGGATCGCGCCGGGGGTGAAGGTCTGGCGCAGTTTGAGCACGGTGATGGGCACGGCGACGCTGACGAAGCGGGCCGCGATCACCACCGGAATTGCCGCCGCCGCCGCCAGCCCCAGGTCGACGCTGAGCGTCAGCGCCAGGACCTCGAAGCCGATCATCAGGAACAGCACCGAATTCAGGATCTCGTCGATCATCGACCAGAACTTCTGCACGTGATCGCGGGTGTTCTCGCTCATCGCGAAGCGGGTCCCGTGGTTGCCCACGAACAACCCGGCGACGACCATGGCGATCGGCCCCGAGACGTGCAGCGCCAGGGCAACACTGTAGGTCCCCATGACCAGGGCCAGGGTGATCAGGACCTCCAGGGTATGCTCGTCGATGGACTTCATCGCCCGGTAGGCGAGGTAGCCCGCCGCCAGCCCAAGGACCGCGCCGCCCACCGCCTCGCTGATGAACAGCCCGGCGATGCCCCCGGCGCTCAGCGATCCCTCGCCGGCGGCGATCGCCGCCCGGATGGTGAACACCACGACCCCCACCCCGTCGTGGAACAGGCTCTCGCCGGCGATCTTGGCGCGCAGGGAATCCGGCACCGCCACCGTTTTCAAAATGCCGAGCACGGCGATCGGGTCGGTGGGCGCGATCAGGGCTCCGAAGACCAGGCTCCAGGCGAGGCCGATGGGGATCCCCAGGACCCCGGTAACCCCGTGGATGGCGAAACCGACCAGGGCCGTCGACATCAAAACGCCGACCGTGGCCAGGGACCCGATGGCCCACTTGCGGTTTGCCAGGTCGTCGATGTCCACGTGCAGGGCGCCGGCGAACAGCAGGAAGCTCAGCAGCCCCTTCATCACCGCGTCGGGAAAGTCGAGTTGCTCCACGGTGCCGGCGACGGCGTCCCGGAACCCCAGCCCCGGCACCACGGCGTCGAGCCCGATGACCACCACCGAGGCCGCCAGCGCGATCACCACCAGGCCGATGGAGTGGGGCAGGCGCACCCAGCGGAAATTGACGTAGCCGAACAGCGCCGCCAGCACGATCACCACCGATGCCAAGTCGAAAAGCGAAGTCTCGGTCATGAACGCGCCCTGCCTCTGTCCCTGTCAGTTCCGCGCCCGAACGATGCCCCCGCCGTCCCCGCCGCGCAAGGGTATTCCGGCACCGTGGCGCCCGCCTTTTGCCCATGGGTCCGGCCAAGGGCAAAACACGGATGAACACGGATCAACACGGATGACACCTGTCCCTTCGGTCATCCTCGCGCCCGACGCGAGGATCCAGGGGGCATGGGTCCTCGGGTCAAGCCCGAGGACGACGTCCTTTGTTCATCCGTGTTCATCCGTGTGAAATCCACCAGTTCGGAGACTTATCGATACCCGTGCCATCAGTCCAACCATGTTTGTCGGAATTCTTTACACCTCCGCGACTGCGTGGCGCCCCGTAGTCAGCGGAAAACAAACGGAGAATGTCCGGCAGGCCGGCAGCGGTCTCTCTCCGCCGTTAAATGTGTCGGAATTCTTTACAACCGGGCACGGGCTTGCCGATTGCCGGTACCCGTTTGTTTAATAAAGGCGAATCCCGTTTTCACCGGCGTATCCCTGAAAATTGGCCACACAAAGTGTCGGGATTTTTTACACTTTCGGCCTTCCCGCTCGCGCCGGCGCCGCCCATCCTCTCTCAAGCCTTTGGAATTCCACCATTTCCCCGATCTGGCGCAGGAATTGCATGGTATTCGCCAAGGGAGAAACGCCATGCGCCGATATCCCTGGACCAACGCCGCCGGCCTGCTCAACCGGGCCCTCCTGGCCGCCGTCTTCCTTGTTCTGGTTCAGGCATTCCCCGGCCCGGCGCTGGCCCAGAGCGATCCCATCGTCGCCCTCCCGTCCGACGTCTTCAGTTTCCGTGACCGGCGCACCCCCAACCAGACCGGCTTTTTCATCGGCGACCGCCTCGCTGTCGGCATCGTTTCCGTCACTCCCAACCCCGAGAACGGCCTCGGCGGCGACCTCACCACCGTCACCGCGCGCCAGAACACCACCGAGACCAACCTGCCCTTCATCGGCGGCGTCTTCGGCGGCCAATACGTAAATTCCGTGCCCTTCGATCCCACCCTGACCGGGATCTGGGAGCTCACCGTCGCCAACACCGGCAGCCCCAACACCCCGGTCGTCGTCAATTCTCCCGCCGTGGGCCCCACCTCCCTGGTGCCCTTCGTCACCGACGGCACCATGACGCCCGCCGGCCTGACCCCGACCATCTCCTGGGTCCAGCCGTCCGGGTTCACCCCCGACAACCAGCGCATATTCATCACCGACCTCGACCGCCAGTCGGCGGACGGCTCGGCCCTGGTCATGCACCGCCAGGACATCTCCGCCGCCGCGACCTCCTTCGCCATCCCGGCGATCCTTGAGAACGGCGATCCGCTGAGCTTCGGCGGCCGCTACGAGATCCTGGTCATGCTCCAGGATCTGCGTTCCAACGGCTCGCCCCGTTCGCGCTCGCGCACCTTCTACTCCTTCACGCCCCTCGTCGCCGGGCCCACGGTCCAGCTTCCCGTCGTCGGCCCCGACGGCATCTTCACCTTCGACCTCGGGGTGACCGCGGGCGGGTCCGTGGTCCTCGACCCCGACGTCGCCGTCGGCTACCGCTACCAGGTCGGGGCGGGGGATCCCCTGTTCGCCTCGGTGCGCATCCTCAGCGACGTCGGCGACGGCCTCTACAATCTGCGTTTCTTCGACGGCTCCGGCGTCATCGACCAGCTCCTCGGCGTCGGCGACCTCTTCACCTTCCCCGTTGCCATCGGCGATTTCGAGATCCTCGGCATCGAGCCCGGGGCCGGCGTCGATCCCCGCAACGCCACCGCCTTCCTGACCGAGGTCACCTTCGCCGGCGACGGCCGCTTCACCGGCACCATGACCCCCATCGAGGTCCACGTCGCCGAGCCGCCGGCCGCCGGCCTCCTCGCCGCCGGCTGCCTGGCCCTCCTGTTCCTGACCCCGCGCCGCCGCGGCTTCAAGCGGAACATCCACAACCCCCGCTAACCGACTCCCCCGACTCGCCTTTCCCCCGGCAAGGCCCGGCGTGCCCGGTTGTTCCATCGAAGGGAAAACACGGATGAACACGGATTGACACGGATAAGGAAAACTGCGTCAACGAGAGGACCCGGGCCCGCCGAAGGCGAATTTATTTTCATCGGTGTTCATCCGTGTTCATTCGTGTGAAATTTCCCCGCCCGGACGTCATCCGGTGCCGCGCTTTCGCCCCCGCCCTGCACGCGTTTGGCGCGAGGTTCCCGGTCTCGCCCTTGCGCCAACCCCCGCCAGCCGCCATGCTTGGCATCTGTCCGATTGGTAGGGGGATCACATCATGGGTGCACGGAACCGGGTACGCCGGGCCGCCGGGGCGGGCCTCGCCGCCGGCCTCTTTTTCCTCATGGTTGCGCCGGCCCTGGGCGCCGATGCCGTCTACGCCGTCGTCGCCCTGCGCCAGGCCTCGGGCGTCGCCTCCACCGGCGGCCCCGCCCCCGATCCCCTGGCCAAACTCTTCGGCACCACGGTAACCCTCGGCAAGACACTGACCTGGCTCGGCGGGCGCACCTGCGGCAAATGGCGCCGCCGGCCCCTGGAGACGCCGCCCCTCGACGTCGCCGATCCCAACCTCTCCGACCTCCAGCTCGCCCCCCACGCCCATCTCCGCCCCGCCTTCGACAAGCGCCGCAACCGGGGCGTCGAGATCCGCTGCAACGGCAAGCCCTTCGCCGTCTTCCTCGAGGTCGACGACAAGGTCCTCGTCGTCCCCGCCGCCAACGGCGCCACCCATCTCATCCTCGAGCGGGTCCCGAAAAATTCCAATTTCGGCGGCATCAAGGCGTCCCTGGCCGCCCTCGGGCTCTACCGCGGCCCCCTCGACGAAGCCATGAACCAAGAGGCCCGG
>JAJFIG010000154.1 GCA_021775195.1 Rhodospirillales bacterium
TAGCATTCCGGCCCCGGGCGTTCCCGGTCGGTGGGCCAGGGCAGGGGGTTGTGGCCCCATTCCCCGGCGATGGCGTTGGCTCCGGTCAGCACCCGCCCGCGCACCACAACGCCGCCACCGACCCCGGTGCCCAGGATCACCCCGAAGACGATCTCGGCGCCGGCCCCGGCACCGTCGGTGGCCTCCGACACGGCGAAGCAGTTGGCATCGTTGGCGAGGCGCACCGGACGCCCCAACGCCGCCGCCAGGTCCCTGTCCAGGGCCTGGCCGATGATCCAGGTGGAGTTGGCGTTCTTGATCAGCCCCGTCGCCGGCGACACCGTGCCCGGGATGCCGACGCCGACGGTGGCTTCGCCGCCCGACAGCCCCGCCCCGGCCTCCAGGTCCCCGACCAGGCCCACGATCGCCGACACCGTTGCCCCGTAGTCCCTCGCCGGCGTTGCCACCCTCAGGCGCCCGCGCTCGCTCCCGTCCTCGTCGAGGACGATGCCCTCGATCTTGGTGCCGCCGAGATCGATGCCGATACGCATGGGTTTCTCCGTGCCCTCCGCTGGTCACCGGGTTCTACCACGTAGGCGCTCTTCGACGGTGTTGAAATCATTTCCGTCCCTACTCCCCCATGCGCGGTAACCTTCTGTTAAGGTTTAAAAAACTATTCTGAATCAGAGTTCAAGCGGGCATCGACCCGTTCGGGGAAGGGAAAAAGGGTCCTGGGGACATGACGACGACCGACGGAATCTGCGGTTTCTTCCAACACCATTGTCCAGTCAAGCGGTCCCGCCGGGCCTCGGGACCGTCATCGTCGGAGGCCTCCCGGTGAGTGCCCGGCGCGACGACGCCCTCGCCTCCCTCGGCCTCACGCCCAAGGGCGTCGAAACCGCCCTCGGCATCAAAGAATCCTACAAGAAGAACGAGCCCCTCTGCGTTCCCGGCGAGAACAACCGCATCCTGATGCCGGAGAACCTCATCAATCACGACATCGACTTGGTGGATTACGAGAGCCCGCTAGCCCTCGCCATGATGGCCACCCGCGACCCCGAACCGCCCATGGCCTTGGCTGCTGCCGCCCGCATGAGCCCCTTGGGTGGCGCGGCACCCTTGGTCGGCGACGTTTTCGGCGTTGTCGGCGATTCCACCCGCCACGATTTGGTCCGCAAGTGCGTCCAACTGGTTACCGACCACGCCTTCAGTTCCGACGCCATCGCCGACGTCCGCCGGCGCACGTCCCGCATCATCACCAAGACCCGGGCCCAGTACACCAGCGTCCTGCGCGAGAACCTGCGCGCCCTGATCGACGGTTCCTTGGCACCGCGCCTGTTCGTCCGCGAATTTTTCGCCTTGACCGAAGCCGGCAACATGCGCGACGACATCCGCAAGAAGCTGGTGCTCAGCCTGCTGCTGTCGGAGACCATCCGCCCCTCCATCAAGTTCCTCATGCTCGAGAACTTCCGCCGCCTGCCCGGCCCCGTGCGCCTCGGCATCATTTCCGGCATCCTCGAGGCCCCGCCCACGGCCCACATCGAGACCATCAAGGAAGAGCTCAAGTGGATCGTCACCCAGGAAAAAGTCCCCGACCTCCACTGACCGGGCACCAATCGGCCTCATCGTCTCCTTGAAATTTCGGTTGAGCCCTTACCCGGCCAGGACCTATGGTTGGCGCCCGCGCCACACCCCTGAAACTACGTCCAGCGAAGGTCCTCCATGCCCGACGGTGTCAACTACGTGTTCGAAGGCGAGCCCCGGGCCGGCGAGCTTCGCGAGGTGGCGCCCGGCGTCCACTGGCTGCGCATGCCGCTGCCCTTCAAGCTCGACCACATCAATCTGTGGCTGTTGGAGGACGATGACGGCTGGACCATCATCGACACCGGTATCGCCCTGGACGAGGTCAAGGAGGCCTGGGAGCGCATCTTCGCCACCCGCTTCGACGGCCGCCCCCTGAAGCGGGTCATCGTCACCCACTTCCATCCCGACCACATGGGCCTCGCCGGCTGGCTGACCGAACGCTTCGGCGTGCCGCTCTGGGCGCCCCTCGCCGAATGGGCCTTCGCCCGCATGCTCAGCCTCGACACCGGACCGGGATATGCCGCCGGCCTGCGCCGCTTCTATGCCGCCGCCGGTTTCGACGAGAACATGCTCGCCGTCATCGATCGCCGCGGCAATTCCTATTCCAAGCGCATCTCGACCGTGCCCGTGGCCCTCAGGCGCATCCGCGACGGCGAGGTCTTCGCCATCAACGGCCACGACTGGCGGGTGATCGTCGGCACCGGCCATGCGCCCGAGCACGCCTGCCTGTTCTGCGCCGACTTGGGCGTGCTCATCTCCGGCGATCAGATCCTGCCCCGCATCAGCCCCAACGTCAGCGTCTGGCCCCAGGAGCCCGAGGCCGACCCCCTGCGGCTCTTTCTCGACAGCCTGACCCGTTTCCAGCCGCTGCCCGCCGACACCCTGGTGCTGCCCAGCCATGACTGGCCCTTCCGCGGCCTCCACGGCCGCCTCGACCAACTCGCTCACCATCACGACCAGCGCCTCGAGGAGACCCTGGACATCTGCGCCCAGCCCCGCACCGGGGTCGAGGTCCTCCGGCGCCTGTTCACCCGCGAGCTCGACAGCCACCAACTCTTCTTCGCCGCCGGCGAGTCCCTGGCCCACCTCCACTACCTCATGGGCCAGGACCGCATGACCCGCACCCGGCGCGACGACGGCGTCTCGTTGTTTCAGGGGCGATAGCTTAGGACCACTGCCGGCCCACCGGGCCTTCAAGCGTTCCATTCAAACGGGCTTCTAAGGGATTCTCCCGACTCGGCAATTCGCCGCCGGCTCTTACCCCGACTCCGCCGTCCGCTCGACCGGGCCGCCGGCGGTGATCCAGGCGTCCATGCCGCCGCCCAGGTGGCAGGCGTTTCCGATGTCGGCCTCGTGCAGTGCCTTCAAGGCCAGGGCCGAGCGCTCGCCGTAGGCGCAGTAGAGCAGCATCGCCTTGCCCGTCTGTTGCGCCATGGCGTGCAACAGCCCGCCGGCGCGAATGCTCTTCTCCAGCTCTCCGTAGGGCGCGTGTACGGAGCCCGGTATCACGCCCTCGCGCTGGCGTTCACCGTCCTCGCGCAAGTCGACGAATAGGGTGTCGGTGGCGTCGATGCGTTCCAGGGCCTCCCCCGCCGCCACCGTGCACTGGCTGATCTCGGGGTCGTTCTGGGCCATGCCCACGGCCTGGTTCGCCGGTACCGCCACGTCCATCATCTTCGGGTTGGGAAGGTTGAGATTGCCCATCAGCTCGGCGTACTCGATCGCCGACCTTACTTTCAGGCGGGGATTGTAGGTCCTTTCCTCGGCGATGGTGCTGACCGTGTCGCCCTTGTAGTCGTGTCCCGGGTAAACCAGGGTCTCGTCGGGCAGCGTCAGCACCTTGTTGAAAAGGGAATCGTAGGCGGCGAAGGCATCGCCGTGCTGGAAATCGGTGCGCCCGGTGCCCCGGATCAGCAGGGTATCGCCGGTGAACACCCGGTCGGGCAGGGCGAAGCAGTAGGAATCGTCCGTGTGCCCCGGCGTGTGCATGACCGTGAGGCTGAGGGTCTCGATGTCGATGGTGTCGCCGTCGTCGACCCGCATGGAGACCACGTCGACGCTGCTTTGCCTGCCCATGACGGTAACGCAGCGGGTTCGGTCCCTGAGCGCCCCCAGCCCAGTGATGTGATCTGCGTGGACATGGGTATCCACCGCCTTGACCAGCCTCAGGTCAAGTTCCTCCAGCAGCTGGATATAGCGGTCGACCCTCTCCAGAACCGGGTCGATGATCAGGGCCTCGCCGCCCCTGCGGCTGGCCAGAAGATAGGTGTAGGTGCAGGACGTGCTCTCGAACAATTGCCGGAAGATCATGGGCCCCCTCCCAACGGATGATCATTGGGACACCAGGGCGTTGCCTTCCGGCGAGGCCCGGTTGTGCGCCGGGCCTTCACGGGATTCAGGGAAGGACGGCGGTCTTCCGGGGCTCGTCGACGGCCTCGTAGGCGCGCCGTGGTGCCGGGGCGCAGTATAACCGGTAAAGAGTATCGATCACAGCACCCGCCTCGTCACTGGCCAGGGAATAATAGATGGTCTGGGCCGAACGCCGGGTCTTGACTAGGTTGTCACGGCGCAGCCGCGCGAGGTGCTGGGACAGGGCCGACTGGCTGAGCCCGATGAGCCCTTCCAGCTCGCCGACGCACTTCTCGCCCAGGCCAAGCTGGCACAGGATGAGCAGGCGATGCTGGTTGCTCATGGCCTTCAGCAATGCGCTTGCCTTCCACGCGTTGTCTTCGAATGTCTCCAGTGTCATCACCGTCTACCGCCGTTTCCGTTAACGGGCGTCACCTATTTGCGGTGCCGATAATGTACTGAAGGAAGGCCTCCTGACTAGTCAAAACTTGTTTAGTTGTTGTGCGGCGCAACATAAAATTCCCGTACCCAGGGTGATTTATTTTGCCGTCCAGATTTCCATAAGTTCTCTGCAGGAAGTAAGTTTCTGATTGAATAACAAATAGGTATGGAGAAATCTCTAGATCTGAGAGGGAAACGGTTACGACGTTCGCGGGAATTGTTGCCCGGCAACGGCGTCGTCGAATCATCCACTGGTCGCATATTGCGGTGCAACAAAAATTGTGCACCGCATCCAGATACCGAGAGAATTCCGACGCGCCCCCGTGCCGGTGCTTATGCCTGGGCAGTGGCCAGCAGCCTGGCGGGCGACAGGGTCTCCTCGGTGATGCCCTGGGACGCCAGGGCTTCGGGCACGCCGATGTCCAGGGCCAGGGCCGCCGCCAGTCGGCCCAGTGCCGGCGACGTCATGATGCCGTAACCGCCCTGACCGGCGAGCCACAACAAACCTTCGCTCCGGGGGTCCGGCCCCACCGCCGGAAGCCTGTCGGCGAAGAAATTGCGCAGCCCCGCCCACTTGTGACCGATGCGCTCGACCTTCAGGGTCGTCGCCCGTTCGATGCGGTCGACGGCGATGGCCACGTCAAGATCCTCGGGCTGGGCGTCGCAGGGGGGCGAGGGGGTTTCGTCCTCGGGCGAGGCCAGGACCCGCCCGGCATCGGGCTTGAAGTAGAACTCCTCGTCGACGTCGCAGGTCATTGGCCAGGCATCGACCGCCATCCCCGCCGGCGCATCGAAGACGATGACCGTGCGCCGCTTGGGCGTCAGGCCCAGGGGGTCCAGGCCCGCCAGCTCCGCCACCGCGTCGGCCCACGCCCCGGCGGCGTTGATGACGACCCCGGCGGTGAAGGTGCCGGCCCGGGTCTCCACATGCCACGCCCCGCCCCGGCGTTCCAGGCCGCGCACGTCGGCGTCGGTGACGATGCTGCCGCCCCGT
>JAJFIG010000155.1 GCA_021775195.1 Rhodospirillales bacterium
GGTGACCCTCAACGCCGAGCCCCGGGAGCGCCCCGAGCGGGCCATTTCAACGGAACCGAAGGAGTAGACCATGGCGGAACCAGAGCAGGTTGTGGATGCCGGCCCGCCGTCGCCAAAGGCTATGGCGGGGGAGGGCACTCCTGAGCCGGAGGCATCCCAGGTGCCGGAACCGGCCCCGGCCCCCGAACCCGCGAGTTGGCGCGAGGGGATCACGGACGACAAGGAACGCAAGTTCGCCGAGACCTTCACCAGCCCGGCGGATGCGGTCAAGGCGGCGCTGGCCTTCCGCCAGAAGCTGTCGAACGCCGTGGTCAGGCCGGGCAAGAGCGCCGATGCCGAGGACATCAAGGCGTTTCACAAGGCCCTGGGGGTGCCCGAGGCGCCCGAGGGCTACGCGATCACCTTGCCCGAGACGTTGCCGGGGGGCATGGAGATGGACGAAGCGGCCGAGGCGTGGCTGGGCGAATACAGGACCGCCATGCACGGGGCGGGGGCGCCGCCCCAGGCGGTGCAGGCCGGCCTCGACGTCTATTTCAAGCTGTTGGGCGAGGGCCTGGAGGCCCGGGAGCGGACCGCCACCGAAACCCGGGAAACCACGGAAGCCGAACTCACCCGGGAATGGGGGAACGGGTTCAAGGCCAACGCCGAGGTGGCCCGCCGCGCCGCCGACGCCTTCGGCGGCGAGCGCTTCAAGACGTTTCTCGAAACCGCCCGGGTGGACGGGGTGCAGTTGGGCGATCATCCGGAGTTCCTGCGCGCCTTCGCCGCCGTCGGCCGGCGCACGGCGGAGGACGGCCTCCACGGCGGCATGAGCGACGACCAGGTCGCCAACGCCCAGGTCCGCATCGACGAGCTCACCCGCCTCCAGACCGACGACCCGGCCCGCTACACCTCGAAGACGGTGCAGGACGAGCTCAACGTCCTATACGAATGGTTGCATGGCAGCGGCGGCGTGGTGGGGACGGAGGGGAGGGTGGTTTGAGGGGAGGCCCGAACTTTTAAGAGACCGGGCTATGGACCCATAAAGGGGCATCCAGTAAGTGGCCGTTGAACATCGCCTTCTGAATCGAAAGAGTCACCAGTGGCTGTTCCCGAACCATGATGGCAGCGTGCTAATTTACCGATCGTCGCCAGCCAGATGTTCGGACGGTATACTACAAAAACCATAGGGATTTATCCGACGTTGAGCACGACCGTGGTAAGTTTAGTAGAATATCTACATGCACTTTTTCGTAGCCGGACTAAGGTGGCCAGAACGACCGACTACCTCCTATGCTCTAACTGTTTCCAAGACCAGGGACTCCGGCTCGATGCGATGCGAATCGGAATCGCTGAGGACTCCGCTTGTCCGACCTGTGGTGAGAAGAACGGACGGAAACTGAGCAGAGACTTGATCTTTAATCTCGCACACAGATTTTTTGTTTGGGGGACTTTGCGTCGCGAGAAATACGGGGCTGCACCGGTTATACAGTTTAATGATCGCCAGTCGACGAGCATCGATACCGCGCCGTGGTTTGAGCCCGATTTGCACCTGTTCGAGCAGGTAATCGGTGTTGGCTTTTTTTATTACGGTCCAAGGCTGTGGATGATAGGTGAGGTCGAACCCTTAAAGGCGTTACAGGACGCGACAACGAAGACGCCGATAATTGACCGCATCATCACCGAATACCCAGTTGTAGCAATAACGACACAACAGATCTTTTACCGCCTTCGTAAGGATCCCGCGAATCCCACCAATTTTGGCGAATACGATAGTCCACCAATCGCCATAGCGGGCACCAATCGATTGGATTCTAAAAAACTTTCCGTGATGTATGGGTCTCAAGACCTGCATGTCTGTGTCCATGAATGCCGCGTTACCGCGGAAGATGACGTTTTCCTTGCAACGCTTGCACCTACTAGAGACCTGAAGCTACTTGACCTAACAAAGCTGCTTCAGGAACCGGATACAAACGAGTTTGAAAGCCTTGATATGGCAGTTCTTATGCTGTTCCTTGCGGGCAATCACTCTTATGAGATTTCAAGAGGAATTGCACTAGCTGCGCGCGACGCGGGATACGATGGCCTTATCTACCCGTCCTATTTCAGTCTTCTTCACACGGGAAACATACCCTTCGAAACAACCTACGGAATATCACACCGCCGATTTCCTTCGCAATCTGAACGAGAAATGGCAAAGATCATACCCAACCTCGCTCTGTTCGGGCGGCCAATCGAACAAGGCCACGTTGAGGTAAAGTGTATCAACAAACTGATCCTCAATCGTGTTGAATATGGCATTCATTTCGGGCCGGTTGGGTGCTGACTTTCCGCCGAACTAATCGTTGTCCGAGATTGCGCTCAATGTCGGCCGATCGGAGGACCAGGTCGCCGACGCCCAAGCCCGCATCGACGAGCTCACCCGCCTGCAGACTGAGGACCCGGCCCGCTACACCTCGAAGAAGGTGCAGGACGAGCGCAACGCCCTAGTGGACATGCAAGACGGTACCGTTATTCACTTTTATTTTTCTGTTCTTTACGCCTAGTCCAAGGTAGGTCGTGGCCGTGGAGAGTTGAGTATTTTTGTAATAAAGCTTCCCTCCTATTGGCAGGAATTCCTGTCAGTTTTTCTGTAGTTTCCGGCCATTGCATCGTGCTTTCCACGACAGCTTTCTCAAGATTGGTTAGTTGGAAGGAACTATCGAGCGGGTGTGTTTGCACTATTAAAGTGCGACCATGCCCAACGGTAAAGGGCCCAAAGTCCCTATTGGCCTCCGGATTAGCTACAGGGCGGTGCATGTGTGCAATTAGGCCATCAAAGTAGAAACGGAAAGTAAATTGGTGCCACATGTCCCCATCACCGAGGTCCACTGCGTCATCCTGAGCAATCGGGGCAAGGTTATGCGTGGGACCTCGGGGTGTGATCTGGAGAAGCGTCGTGGGAAAAAAATTGAACGGCCCAGGGTCGCGATCTCGTACCATTATTCGGAGATG
>JAJFIG010000156.1 GCA_021775195.1 Rhodospirillales bacterium
GGTCACCACCAGGCCGTAGAACCGTCCGAAGGAGCAGTAGAGGAAGTCGCTGAAGTAGTTGACGTTGTGGATGGACGTGAACAGCACGGCATCCAGGCCGGCCTCCTGCATGTGCGTCCTAAGACGCGCCAGGCGGCCCTCCATTTCGGCTTTCGAGAAGGTCGGCGCGACCCGCTCGCCGTTCGGAATCGTCAAGGTCTGTTCCATTGGTAGCCCCGCCTGTCGATGCAATACCGACTGCCGTAGCAGAGGCCGGCGGCAAAATCAAAGCGAATGGAATGCAGAGGCGGGTTCAACGACTCAATTTTTTAGGTCAAAACTCATTTAGGTCAAAACTCAGTCGGACCCGTCAACCCGACAGCGCCACCAGGACGATGCCGCCGGCGACGACCGTTGCCGCAAGGACGCGCTTCACACCGAGGGGCTCCTTCAAGATCACCGTGCCGATCACGGCGGCAAAGATGACGCTGGTCTCGCGCAGCGCCGCGACTTGTGCCATAAGCGTCAGGGTCAGGGCGTAGATGACGATGGCGTAGGTCGAGAACATCATGACGCCGCCAACGATCCCGACCTTCCACTCGCGTCGAAGAAAATCCACGATTCGCCCACGGCGCAGCACTATCGCAACAGCCATGAGGGGGATGCCCGAAAGGATGCTCAATATCGCCGTGTAGCCGAGGACGTTATCGGAGATGCGGGCGCCGACACCGTCGAGCAGGGTATAGACGGCGATGCAAAGGCCGACACTCACCGCCCTTATAAGATCGGGAATATGCCGGGCAACTGCACCTGGTTGGTAGGCGAGAGCCAGGATTCCGGCCGAGATGACCAATATCCCAACCAACCCTGGCCCGCTCAGGTATTCGCCGATCAAGACGGCGGAAAGAAGTGCGACGCCCAGCGGCGCCGACCCGCGTGCTACCGGATAGATGAAATTGAGATCACCCTTACGGTAGGCCCATATCAACAGGAAGAAATACCCGCTGACGGCCGCAGCGGAACCGATGGCATAGGGGATGCTCGCGGCGTTGGGCAAACCAACGATGGCCAATACGATGGCGCCGATCACCATGGTCGGCACCTTGAAAAGGACGAACATCAACAGGCCGTCGCTACCAACTTTGACGATGGCGTTCCAGCCGGCATGGAGCAGCGCCGCCAAAAGAACCAGGCCGACGACGAAAGGATCGAAGGTCATTGGCGCGACGGCCGGTCAGAACCGGTCGGGCCGGTACGGTGCCAGATCGACCGGCGGCGCTCGTCCGGAAACGAGGTCGGCGATGATCCGGCCCGTCGTTGATGCCGCGGTCATGCCGTGGTGACCGTGCCCGAAGGCGAGCAGAAGGTTGGGATGTCCCGGTGGGGCGCCTATGACCGGCAGCGAGTCGGGCAGGCAGGGACGATGGCCCATCCATTGGGATACCTCGCCGACGGCAAGCGCCGGGAACATGTCCCTGGCCAGCTCGACCAGGGCATCGGCGCGGCGGAAATCCGGGGGCGCCTCGAGACCCGCAAACTCCACCGTCCCGGCGAAACGCAGGCCATCCTCCATGGGCGTCGCGTAGACCTTTGCCTCGGCGGAAACCACGGGTAGGGCCGGTGTGACCCCCGGTTCGCTGATCGACGCGTGATAGCCCCGCTGGCTTTCCAGCGGGACACGGATTCCGAGGCTCGCGATCAGGGCAGCCGACCATGCCCCCGCGGCGATGACGACGCGGTCCGAGAGAACCTCACCATCGGTGGTTTGAACTCCTGCGATGCAGCCTTCACGAAGGACGATCCCGGTCACGCGGCGGCGTTCCAGGCACCCGCCATCGCGCACGAACTGTTCGGCCAGGCTTTGCACCAGGCGGTAAGGGTTGGCGGCGGATCCGTGGTCGGGCAACAGGACCCCGTGTTTGTATTCCGAAGAGAGGTCCGGAACGAGATCGCGGATTTCGGCTGCTTCCAGAACACGCTGGCGTACCTGGTGTTCATCGCGCAGGTCCCGCTCGCGCTGGCTATCAGCCAGGCCGCTGGCGGTCTTGTAGACGATGAGCGTCCCGGTCCGTCGCACCAAATCCTGGCAACCCGCATTGGCGAGCAGGGGCGCGTAATTCTCGAACGTGTCTGCATGCATGGCCCGCAAAGCGTTGGCAAGACCGGCGATTTTGTCGTTCCGACCGGCGAGGGCAAACCGGATGAGCCAGGGCAGAGCGGCAGGCAGGTAGGCCGGCCGGATGCGAAGGGGACCCAAAGGGTCGAACAGCCATTTTGGAATTTTGCCCAGGACGCCGGGGGCCGACAACGGAATGCAGCTGCCCGGGCTTAGAGCACCGGCGTTTCCCTTCGAACACCCTTCGCCCGGTCCCTCCGAATCGACGACGACGACATCGTGACCATCGCGCAACAGGTAACTCGCCACGCATGTGCCGACAATTCCGGCGCCGACGACGACGACCTTCATGATCTCCGTCCCGTTACCAGGCCACGTTGCCGCCATCGGCGGTGGTTGGTGATAGGCGTCTCCATCATTTCAGCCAACGTTGTCCAACAGCTGCAAGTAAGCGATTGCCGCCCGCTGTCCGATACGGCGGAAAGCCGCGAAGGGGAACCGGGGCAGCGGCGTGGTTGTCGTTGGGATCGCCGGCTCGTCTCCGGGGTCGCCGGCGAGCCGGGCCGCCAGACGCCGCCCCGCGTGAAGCGAAAAGGCAAGGCCGCCGCCGCCATAGGCGAGCGCATAGTGGACCGTCGGATCGTCCTCGACCTGGTGAATGTGTGGAATCCAGTCAAGGGACAGGCAGACGAAACCGTTCCAATCGAAGTCGATGGGGATATCCCGAAGCGGGGGAAACTTGTTACCGAGCCGGCCGCGAAGGAACGTCCGTTGCCTCGTCCGGGACGTGGCGCTGTCGTTGGGGGCACCACGGCTGCCGAACAACAGGCGGTTATCGGGCAGCAGCCGATAGTACTGGTTGATGTTTCGCGTATCGATCACCGGGATCGGCGTTTTGTAGTCGCAGGCGGCCACCTCTTCGTCGGTCAGGGGCCGGGTAACGACGATGTGCGAAAGTACCGGCAGCAGGCGCTTCGAGATGCCGGGATGGAGGCGTTCGGGCGTATAGCCGTTGGTGGCGAGGGCGACGGCGTGGGCCCGCAACCGCCCGCCCGGTGTGGTGAGAAGATGCCGCCCGTCTGCCTTTTCCCAGCCCGTTACCGGTGAGGCCGTATGAACGGTGGCGCCCGCATCGCGGCTGAGGGCGAGCATTCCATGCGCCAGCCTCAGGGGATGGACGCCGAAACCGTCCGGATAGCGGATCCCGCCGTGGATTTCCGGCCCATCCATATAGCTGGCCTTCACGGCACCGGCGTCCAATAGTTCGGCTTCAAATCCAAAAGTATCCTTGAGGAAACGTGCCTCGGACTCGAGCCCTCGCAACCGGCTGGGCCGGTGGGCCACCTTGAGGACGCCGCCATCGACCAATTTGCAGTCCACAGGTGATTCGGCGATCAGGTGGCGGGTTGTCGCCAGGGCCTTCTCCGCCTCGCCGTAAATGCGATGCGCCATCTCAAGGCCCCATTTGCGGATGATCCGTTGGTAGGGCAACTTGCCGATGGACGGACGGACGCTGCCGCCATTGCGGCCGCTGCAACCCCAGCCGGCGCGGTTGGCCTCGAGCACGGTCGCCTTGATGCCGTGATCGTGGGCCAGGTGATAGGCGCAGGAGAGCCCCGTGTATCCGCCGCCGATGATGGCGATGTCCACCTCCGCATCGCCGGCAAGGGGGCCATCGTCCTCGGGCGTCTGGCCCGCCGTCGCCGCCCAATAGGTCGGCGAATGGCCGAGACCGCAACCGGGGCCGTGATTGCGCAGGGGATCATAAACAGGGGCGATGTTCATGACGATGTCTGGTCTGGTGGCGGGCGCAACCGTATCGGCTCACAATCGAGCCGGTGTGCAGGAGCACCGCGCCAGGTATGAAAACTGGCGAAATCGAAGACCCCGACCTCGCCCGTCATCCAAAAGCGGAGACAGACGAGGTCGGATGTCGGTGGGGGGCGAATGTGCCCGTCGTAATTATTTCTTTTTCTTCTTCGGTTCCGACTTGACGTCGTAGCGCTTTCGCCATTCCGCGATGAGGCGCTTCTTGTTCTTGGCCGCCCAGACGAAGTCGTTGTCGATCATCCTCTCCTGTACCTCGGGGGGGAAGTTCGCGCGTTTCTGGATTTTGACCGGCATGGCAACGACCGAATAGCGCGGCGCATAGGTCTCCATGGCGTGTTCCGTCACCGCCCAATCGATGAACGTCTTTGCCGCCTTGAGCTGTTTGGTGCCCTTCATGATGGCAACCGCCTGCATTTCCCAGCCAATGCCCTCTTCCGGCACGATGATGTCGATCGGGGCACCCTTCGACTTCAGCTTGGCGCCGCGAAACGGCCACGAGATGCCGACCGCGTATTCACCGGCAGCTGCCTGCTTGCAGGGCTTGGAGCCGGAATGGGTATAGACGGCAACGTTCTCATGCAGTTTGTCCATGTATGCCCAGGCCTTGTCCTCGCCCCAAATCTGGATCCAGCTCGAAACATCCAGGAACCCGGTACCCGACGAGGCGGGATTGGGCATGGAGATATGTCCCTTGTAGACCGGGTTGGTCAGATCCGACCATTTTTTGGGGGTGGGCAGGTTCTTCTTCTTGGCCTCCACCGTATTCAAACAGATGGCCGCCGCCCAGCCGTAGATGCCAATCCAGTGCATGGGATCGTTCTTGTCCTTGTAGCGGGGATCGAGTTTGTCGACGCCCTTGGGCGTGTAGGGGACGAACATCCCGAGCTCATCCATGGTCAACGCACTGGTCGCCGCCACCGCGAACATGGCGTCCGCCCTCGGGTTGTCCTTCTCCGCCAACAGTTTGGCCGCGATGATTCCCGTCGAGTCCCGATGCCAGTTGATCTTGATGTCCGGGTGCGCCTTGTTGAATTCCTTGGCGATGATCTTCAGGTTGTCGGAGTCGGTGGTGGAATAGACCGTGAGCTCGGCCGCCAGAGCGATAGATGCGCTGACCGCCAAGGTGGCGGATGCGATCATCACTCCGATTGACCGGCGCAGGGCGCGGCTGAAGAGATATTTTTCGTGCGTCATCGACTGTCCTCCCTGATTTGTAGGGTTATGGTTCGCTTAGTCCCTACCTCTGATGATGCCTGTTTGCTCATGCCCGTTTTGCCCAAATACTACTGATAAGTTGACCATTCGGTCAACAAATTGTGCCATTTGGTGATGTTTCAAAAACTCTTGTCGGGGGTTTTGGGGTAGAATGCGCCGGAAGGAGAACCACCATGCTATATGGAGTGCCTGTTTGTGCAGGGTGGTATTAGGCGATAATTATTTCGGTTCCTGCTCGCTCGCAGGACTGTTGAACATTATCGGGCGGCGCGCTGTCGGTCACGAGCCTGGTGACGGCTTCGAAATCGCAGACTTTCACAAGCGCGGGCCGATCAAGCTTTGTAGAATCAGCCAGCACAGTGACCGAGCGCGCATGACTAATCATCGTCTTGGCCACCATCGCGGCCTCGACGCTGTGATCCATAAAGCCGTACCCTGGATCCACCGCCCCGACTGTCAAAACCGCATGATCTGCACGGAAACGGCCGATCATTTCTAGGGTAACCGGCCCAAGGGTCTCCGAGACCTCACCATCGTACCGTCCGCCGAGCAGGTAGATCTCATTTTCCTTCGTCGCGCTCCAAAGCCTAACGGCCACTTCAATGGAATTGGTGATAACCAAAATGCCGCTTTTTCGAGCCAGTTCATTGGCGAAGGCCGCGGTGCTCGACCCGGCGTCGACGAACAGGCTGTCGCCCGGGCTGAACAGTTGGACGGCGCGCCGCGCGATCGCCTCCTTCTCCGCCCGTTGTAAACGGACCCGCTTCGCGAACGCGTTTTCGAAGGCCGTCTGCACGATCGTCGCACCACCATGCACCTTGCGCACTAGGCCACGCTCGCTCAGCACGGAAAGGTCGCGGCGGATCGTTTCTTTGGAAACCTTGACGGTTGCAGCAAGTTCATCGACGCTGACCCGCTGCCGGTCCTCCACCGTAGCTACAATCTTGCGACGTCGTTCTTCCAGCATCCTGAGGTCACCAATTCCGGTTTGCACGCTTAAATCGGTCAAAAAACGCCGCAAATCTTGACCGAACGGGCAATCGACCATTACAGTTTAAGGACGGCGTCGTTGATGGCAAGGGCTTAGGTGCTGCAGGCGGATGACCAGGTCTATCGGGTTGCAGTCGTCGATGGCGTCGTCGGGTGCGCTGTCCTACGTGCCTTTGTGTCGGCCGGTCTGCCAACGATTTTGCTTGAGCAAAGGAGCATGATCTTGAGTGTTTTTTGTTAAGCCGTGAACCCGTTCCGGCGCCAGGAACCAGACTGCACGAACAGTCATATGTCATTGGATTCCGGCCAATGACACAACTTTCCGTTTCCGGTCACGGTTGAGTTTTGCCGATGTCTCGGCTTACATTCCGGGATCGTTGCGTTGCGGGGGAGCTGGGTCACGACCACCGTCGACAAAGGATATCCAGGCACCAAGAAAAATAATACGCAAGAAAACAATATCTTACAGGGAAGGTCTCGAACATGTCGGTGACGGATAGCCAGGCGCGGGATTCTTATCTGCAGGTCACCGGCACCACCAAGTTCTTTGGTGACTTCAGGGCACTTCAAGACATTACGTTTGACATCCTCGAGGGTGAGTTCGTGTGCTTTCTGGGGCCGTCGGGCTGCGGCAAGACGACGCTGCTCAGGTGCATCGCAGGCCTGGAAACCCAGACCGAGGGCCTCATCATACAGGCGGGTCGGGATATTTCCTGGCTGCCGCCATCGCAGCGCGACTTCGGTATCGTGTTCCAATCCTATGCCCTTTTCCCCAATCTCACGGTCGCCAACAACGTCGCCTACGGACTGAGAAACATGAAAGTCCCCAAGGCGAAGATCGACGAACGGGTAGCGGAACTTCTGGGCCTGGTGGATCTTTCCATCCATGCCGACAAATACCCGGGCCAGCTTTCGGGCGGCGAGCAGCAACGGGTCGCCCTGGTTCGCGCCTTGGCCATGTCACCCGGTCTTCTGCTTCTCGACGAACCCCTGTCGGCCCTGGATGCCAAGGTCCGCGCCTATCTCAGGCGGGAAATTCGCGACCTGCAAAAACGCCTCGGCGTGACCACGGTCATGGTCACCCACGACCAGGAAGAGGCCCAGACCATGGCCGACCGGATCTTCGTCATGAACGAGGGTCGGATCGAACAGATGGGGACGCCGAGCCAGATTTATGACCAACCGGCGACACCCTTCGTCGCCGATTTCATCGGCGTCATGAACTTTCTTCCGGTTGTCGTCGACGGCGCTTCGTCGGTCCGGTGCGGAAATCTGTCCCTCAAATGCGATACCGGAAAATTCGCCAGCGACACGCGTCTGAACTGTGCCATTCGGCCCGAGGACATCCTGGTCGATGGCGGCGACGGGGCCGACAACCTTCTCGACCTCGCCATCGCCGATATGGAGTTCCTGGGGTCCTTCGTACGGCTGTATCTCCGGTCCCCGGAACTGGGCGATCACGAACTGCGCGCCGACGTCCGCAAGACCTTCGCCAGCCAGCAGGCGATTGGGTCTTCAGAGCGCATCCGGATCCGTATCCCCGCCGACAGAATTCGTCTTTACGGGGCCGAGGCATAAGCAATGAGCATCGCGCCACCAGCCGTCGCCGTCATCCCGCGCCGAAAGACTATCCTCGATAGGGACGACTGGATCGTCCGTGCCATGTTGGCCGTGTTCGGGGCGCTCTTCGTGATCGCCCTCGCGCTTCCGCTCTACATGATGATATCGCGGAGCTTTCGTGACGCCACCGGGAACTTCGTCGGCCTTGCCAATTACACCCTCTATTTCACCACGCCGGCATTGTTCCAATCCATCAATAACAGTTTCTTCGTCGCCGCGACCACGACGGCGATCGTCATCGTCCTTGCCTTCACCTACGCCTACGCGCTGACCCGGACCTGCATGCCGTTCAAGGGTTTTTTCCGCATCATGGCGATGGTGCCGTTGCTGAGCCCGTCGCTTCTGAAGGCGCTTTCGCTGGTCTACTGGTTCGGCAACCAGGGGGTCCTCAAGGAGGTCATGATGGGGCACTCCATCTATGGGCCCATCGGCATCATCATCGCATCGGTGTTTTGGACCTTCCCCCATGCCATCCTGATCATCTCGACGGCGTTGGTGCTGTCGGACGCACGCCTCTACGAGGCCGCGGAGGCCCTCAAGACGGGCCGCCTCCGGGTCTTTTTCACCGTCACCCTCCCCGGCGCCCGCTACGGGCTCATCAGCGGCATCTTCATCGTTTTCATCCTCGTCTTCACGGACTTCGGGGTGCCGAAAGTGATCGGCGGTAACTTCAACGTCCTCGCCACGGACATCTACAAGGAAGTGGTCGGCCAGCAGAATTTCGAAATGGGAGCCGTCGTCTCCGTGGTCCTGCTCATCCCCGCGGTCATCGCCTTCGGAATCGATCGTCTGGTGACGCGCAAGCAGGTGGCCCTGCTCTCGGCGCGCGCGGTTCCCTACCGGCCCAAGCCCAACAAGTGGGTCGACCGATCGATGCTGGTGTATTGCTCGCTTATCACCATTTTCACGCTCTGCATCCTCGGCATGGCGCAATTCGCCGCCCTGGTGAAGTTGTGGCCCTACAATCTCGAACTTACGCTGGATAATTACATCTTCGAATTCGAAGGTTTCGGTTGGCAGAATTTCTACAACTCCCTGATGCTCGCCTTGTCCACGGCGGTCATTGGCACGGCCGTGATCTTCGTCGGCGCCTACCTGGTCGAAAAGCCCCGCGGCGCGACCTTCGGCCGCCAGGCGGTCCAGTTCGTCGCCATGATGCCGTTGGCGGTGCCCGGGCTGATCCTCGGCCTCTCGTACCTCTTTTTCTACAACCACCCGGCCAACCCGCTCGGCTTCCTCTACGGTACCCTGGCCATCCTCGTCATCAACACCATTACCCATTTCTACACGGTCTCCCATCTCACCGCGGTCACCGCCCTGAAGCAGATGGACCGGGAGTTCGAGTCGGTCTCCGCGTCGCTGAAGGTTCCCTTGTTCCGGAGCTTTACCCGGGTCACGGTGCCGGTGTGCATGCCGGCCATCCTGGACATATCGATCTATCTGTTCCTGAACGCCATGACCACCGTGTCGGGGGTGATCTTCATTTACGCGGCGACGACCAGGGTGGCCTCAGTCGCGGCCATACACCTGGATGAAATGGGCGAAGTGGCCGGCGCCGCGGCGATGGCGATGCTGATCGTCTATGCCTGTATCATTGTCCGCCTCCTGCACGCCTTCGCCACTGGCAGGTTGTTAAAGCGGCTCCAGGTCTGGCGGACCGGTTAATCCCCGAGCACGTAGCGCTCCTGAGCCACCGTCTCGATGGCTCCGGGCCGGGCCCGGCGCACGGTTTCGATCGCTTGCGCCGGCGACATGCCGAAGTCGACCAGCAGCCGGGCAGTGACGGTCCCGGTGCGGCCCAGCCCCCCGGCACAGTGAACAACGATTTTTTGCCCGTCGTTAAGGTATTGCAGAACGCGTGCGCCGTGTTCCGCCCACGCCCGCGCGAAGTCGTCGCCGGGGGCGCACATGTCCGGGATTGGCAGTTGGTGCCAGAGGAGACGGCTGGCCTGGATCCGTGTAGCCAAATCGGGCACGCCAAGCCGTGCGAACTCGTTTGCGTCGATCAGTGAAACCAGCGCCCGCGCCCCCCACGCCTCGATCGAAGCCAAGTCGGCGGCCAAATCACGGTTCCACCGACGCCCCAGCGAATCGATGTGGCTTCTCCCCGGGCAGTGGGTCATTCCCACCTCGCCCCCGCCCGGGAAGTGAACCGCATTGATGATCAATGCCCCTTCCGGGGCCGAACCGGCATCCACCTGTGTCATCGGACGTTCCCTGCTTTCAGTCGGTTGCCGACGCAAGCGGAACCATGGTGACAGAGAAATCCGTCGTCCTCAAACCTCACAAACGAACACGCTCGCCGAAATAGGGCGCGCCGCCGACGAGAGGCGGCGATGCGGCATGGGGAGTCCGATACCGGAAGAAAGGCGAACCGCCGCCCGGCGGCCCGCCGAAGATGTCGTGATTCCCGTCGCCTCGTCTACGCCAAGCCGATGATGATCTCGTCCGTGGCGGCGTTGCCGATGTCGAGCGGCAGCCCCGCGAAGCCCGCGAACGTCACCGAGAAGTCGCCGGCGCTGGCGTGGTCGATGGTCAGCACCAGGTCGCCGCCGCTGTCGTTGAGCTCCACCTTGCCGGCGCGGTCGGCGCTGGCAATGCCGAGGGCGTCGAACAGGGCATCGAGGTCGACCTGGTCCTCGTCGACGACGAAGTCGGTGATCGTGTCGTGGCCATCGCCCAGCCCGGCCCCGTTGTCGGCCTCGCGGTAGAAGAACGTATCCCGGCCGCCGCCGCCGCTGAGGGTGTCGTCGCCCAGCTGGCCCCAGATGGCATCGTCGCCGTCGCCGCCGTCGATGGTGTCGCCGAACAGCGAGTCGTTGCCGTCGACCCCGTCGAGGGTGACCGTGACCCCGTCGAGGGCCAGGAGATCGGCCCCCAACTCGCTGAAGAAGTCGCCGTAGATCTCGTCGACGCCGCCGCCGCCGTCGATGACGTCGTTGAACGCCGCGATTACGTCGACGTCGTCGTTGGCCGAGACGACGATCTCGATCTGGTCCTCGGCACCGTTGTATTCGTAGAGCACGTCGCCGACCAGCAGGTCTTCGCCGTCGCCGCCGTCGAGGCTGTCGTTGAAGGCGTCGATGGCGTTCCCGGTCCCGCCGGCCTCGGTGATATCGATATCGAGGTTGCCCTCGTCGATATTCACGTCGCCGACCGCCGTGTCGTCGCCGGCGCCACCGTCCAGGGTATCGTTGAAGAGGTCGAAGGTGTTGTTGTCGGCGCTGCCGCCGTCCGTGGCCTCGTTGAGTATGCTCAGCGCGACAACGCCCTCGATTGTGGCCTTGCCGCCCGCGCCTGCATTACCGTCAAGGCCGTTGGTGATGGTGACGGTCTGCAGGAAGTAAACGTCGCCGACCAATACGTCGTCACCGTTACCCGACGTGAGGGCGTCGTTGAAGGCGACGAAGGTGTTGTTGCCGGCCGCGGAACCCTCGCCGTAGGCCCTGTTCACGACGGCAAGGTCGACCCTGCCGAGGCCGAACACGTTGCCGCCGTTGCCGCCGGCCCCGCCGGCGCCGCCGGCATCGCCGACGCCACCGACGCCGCCAACGCCGCCACCGCCGCCAAAACTTAGGCCGCCACGGCCAATAAAGCCGCCGCCGCCTCCGAAACCGCGGCTACCGCCGTCGCCGCCCAGGATGCCAGAACCGTCGCTCCCGTTGGCACCGTCAGTGCCGCTACCGCCGGTCGTTCCCAAGACGCCGAAACTGCCGGCGGCGCCAATATTCCCAGGCCCGCCGGCACTTCCATCGGCGCCATCACCGCCGGTGAGACCGCCGTTGCCGCCATTGCCGATAGTGACGTCGAAGGTCTGTGTGAAGTGGACATCGCCGACCATTAAATGACCAACGGAGGCGCCGGCAACCGTCAATGCCGTGGCCGAACGGATGGCCGCATCGCCGGCCGTCAGCACGTCGTTGAAGGTATCGAAGGTGTTGTTGCCGGCGCTGCCGGCCGCGCCGGCCTCGTTGGCCACGCTCAGGGAGACGCTGCCCTCGCCGCGGCCGTCGCCGCCGTTACCACCATCGCCACCAACGCCGCCGATGGCGCCGTCGCCGCCATCGCCGCCGGAGCCGGCGGGACGGCCCGATGCACCGCCACCGAAGCCGCCGGTGCCGCCTTTGCCGCCGCCACCCCCGTCACCACCATTACCTCCGGATCCCAGGAGAAGGGCTAAACCGCCATTCCCACCATTGCCACCGGCACCGCCGTCGCCGCTGTTGCCGCCGTTACCGGCGTTGCCACCGGCACCGCCGTCACCGCCAACACCGCCGTCGCCGCCGTCGCCGCCAACGCCGCCGGTCCCGCCGCCGCCGCCGTTACCGGTGGTGATGCCGAACTGCTGCGTGAAGGAAACGTCGCCGACCAGCAGGTGGCCGACATGGACTTCACCCGGGTCGGTACCCGCCAGCGTTATTTCTGGGGGCAGATGGATGATCGCGTCGCCCGCCGTCAGCGTGTCGTTGAAAGCAGTGAACACATTGTCGGCGGCCGTTGCATCCCCGCCTTCGCCGTGATTATTGCCCTTGGCGATGTTCATAACCGAGACACCGACGGCCCCCGTGCCGGACCCATCGCCGCCGTTGGCGCC
>JAJFIG010000157.1 GCA_021775195.1 Rhodospirillales bacterium
GCCGCCGGCACCTCCCCCGGGTCCCGGCCCGGCGCCCCCGCGCCAGGGCCGCAAATGGCAGCTGCCCGAGGTCGGCAACGACAGGCCTCCGGACGACACACGGCGCGCGCCCGGCCCCTGGGACTGACCGGGGATCTACGGCTACCGGTTTTGAGCGCAAGGATCGGATAGATGCCGCCCCCGGCGCCGTGCTTGGATGTATCCATCATACCGGAACGGGAGCTACCACCATGCACAACCGGACCATGGGCGCCACGGAATGGACACTTCTCGCAATCCTGTCACTGCTCTGGGGCGGGTCGTTCTTTTTCGTCGAAGTGGCACTGGGTGAACTGGGGCCGCTGAGCGTCGTCCTCGGCCGGGTCGGGATCGCGGCGATGGTCCTGCTCGCTGTCGTCCATTTCGGCGGCAAGCGGATGCCGACGGAGCTCGGGATCTGGGCCGCGTTCCTGGTCATGGGCGGCCTCAACAACCTGATCCCGTTCACCCTCATCACCTGGGGACAGACCCACATCGAGAGCGGCCTGGCGTCGATCCTCAACGCGACGACGCCGTTGTTCACGGTGGTATTGGCCCACGTCCTGACGGCGGACGAGCGGATGACACCGAACCGGGTCATGGGCGTCCTTCTGGGTCTGGGCGGGGTGGCCGTGCTGATGGGACCAGACGGGGTCCAGGGCTTCGACATTCAGGGCATGGGCCAGGTGGCGGTCCTCGGGGCGGCGCTCTCGTACGCCCTGGCCGGTTTGTACGGCCGGCGTTTCCGGGAGATGGCGCCGTCGGTGGCGGCGGCGGGGATGCTGACGACGACGACCGTCGTCATGGTGCCGGTGGTAATGGTCTTCGAGCCGCACGCGGGCGCGTGGCCGGGGGCAACCGTCTGGGGCGCGCTGCTTGGGCTGGCAGTGCTCAGCACGGCGCTGGCCTATCTGATCTATTTCCGCCTGCTGGCGACGGCCGGGGCGACCAACCTGCTGCTGGTCACCTTCCTGATACCGGTGAGCGCCCTGGCGCTGGGCATCGGAGTCCTGGGGGAAGAGCCGACATGGACGGCGTTCGCCGGCATGGCGCTGGTGTTCCTGGGCCTCGCCGCCGTCGACGGGCGGCTTCTCAAGCGACTCCCGAAGGCAGTTACGCCGCTTCAGCCTTGACCGCCTCGCCATTGATGACCAGGCCGTCGGCATCGGCAGAGACCTTGACGGTGTCACCGTCCTCGACCTTGCCCTCGAGGATGCGCCCGGCCAACGGGTTCTGCAGGCTGCGCTGGATGACCCGTTTCAGGGGCCGCGCACCGTAGACGGAATCGTAGCCGGTGTCGGCGAGCCAAGTGAGCGCCGCGGCATCCAGATCAAGGACGATCTTGCGGTCGGCGAGGAGCCTGCGCAGGTGCCCCAACTGGATCTCGACGATGGCGTCCATGTGGTCGCGGAAGAGGCGGTGGAAGAGGATGATCTCGTCGAGGCGGTTGAGGAACTCGGGGCGGAAGGCGGCGCGCACCACCTCCATTACCTGGCCGCGGACCTCGGTGGAATCGTGGCCCTCGGTCTGGGCGGCGAGGATGTCGCCGCCGAGGTTGGCGGTGAGCACGATCAGGGTGTTGCGGAAATCCACGGTGCGCCCGTGGCCGTCGGTGAGGCGGCCGTCGTCGAGGACCTGGAGCAAAATATTGAAGACGTCAGGGTGAGCCTTCTCGACCTCGTCGAAGAGGATCACCTGGTAGGGACGGCGGCGGACAGCCTCGGTCAGCGCCCCGCCCTCATCGTAGCCAACATAACCCGGCGGCGCGCCGATGAGACGGGCGACGGCGTGCTTTTCCATGTATTCGGACATGTCGATGCGGATCAGGGCGGCCTCGTCGTCGAAGAGGAACTCGGCCAGGGCCTTGGTCAGTTCGGTCTTGCCGACGCCAGTGGGACCCAGGAACAGGAACGAACCGATAGGCCGGTCGGCGTCCTGAAGGCCGGCGCGGGCCCGGCGCACGGCATCGGCAACGGCGCCCAACGCCTCGTCCTGGCCGACGACCCGGCGGCGCAGGCCGTCTTCCATATGGAGCAGCTTCTCGCGCTCGCCCTGGAGCATCTTGTCCACGGGGATGCCGGTCCAGCGGGAGACCACGGCGGCAATGTGCTCGGGGGTCACGGATTCCTCGAGCATGCGCCCCGAATCGGCGGCCTCGGCCTCGGCGAGACGGGCCTCGAGCCCTGGGATGGTCGCATACTGGAGCTCGCCGGCCTTCTCGTAGGCACCCTCGCGCATGGCTTTCTCGACCGCGATGCGCGCCTGGTCGAGTTCCTCCTTGATCCGGGTGGCACCGGCGAGGACCTCTTTTTCCGCCTGCCACTGGGCGGTGAGCGCGGCGGACTCTGCCTCCAGTTCGGCAAGGTCCTTCTCCAGGGCCTTGAGGCGTTCCCTGGAAGCAGCGTCGGGCTCCTTCTTCAAGGCCTCACGCTCGATCTTGAGCTGGATGACGCGGCGGTCGACCTCGTCGATCTCCTCGGGCTTGGAATCGACGGCCATGCGCAGCCGGCTGGCGCTTTCGTCAACCAGGTCGATGGCCTTGTCGGGGAGGAAGCGATCCGAGATGTAGCGGTTGGACAGCGTCGCCGCCGAGACCAGTGAGGCGTCGGTGATGCGCACGCCGTGGTGCAACTCATACTTCTCCTTGATGCCGCGAAGGATGGAGATGGTGTCCTCCACCGTCGGCTCGGAAACGAACACCGGCTGGAACCGGCGGGCGAGTGCCGCGTCCTTCTCCACGTGCTTGCGGTATTCGTTCAGCGTCGTGGCGCCGACGCAGTGCAGGTCGCCGCGGGCCAGGGCCGGCTTCAACAGGTTCGAGGCATCCATGGAGCCCTCGGATGCGCCGGCGCCGACCAGGGTGTGCATCTCATCGACAAAGAGGATGATCTCGCCGGCGGATGCCGTGACCTCGGCCAGCACCGCCTTCAGGCGTTCCTCGAACTCGCCGCGGAACTTGGCACCGGCGACGAGAGCGCCTAGGTCCAGCACC
>JAJFIG010000158.1 GCA_021775195.1 Rhodospirillales bacterium
GAAGTCGTCGCCGCCGAGGCGGGCAAGGGTTGTGCCATGGCGGGCGACGGAATCGCTGTCGCGGAGATAGGAAGTGAGCCGTTCGGCGACGGCCTTGAGAAGGTCGTCACCGGCGTCGTGACCGAGGGTGTCGTTGACGTCCTTGAAATCGTCGAGATCGAGGAAAAGGAGTGCCAGCATATTGCCGGTCCGCGCCGACTGGGACACAGCCGTCTGCAGCCGGTCATGGAACAGGAAACGGTTGGCGAGACCCGTGAGGCTGTCGTGCAGCGCCATATGTTCGATGTGGGCCTCGGCCCGCTTGCGTTCGGTGACGTCGATCAACACGGCCAGGGAATGACTGAAACCGCCCTCCGGATCGTGCTGGGCCGTCGACGAGAGCAGAATGTCGAGAATGTCGCCGTTCTTCTTGACTATCTGCAGGGAGACGTCCTGGACCGAACCGGTCCGGAAGAAGACTGGCAGCGCGACTTCCTCGGAGTATCGGCGGGCATCTTCGGTATAAAATTCGGTGACGTTCTGGCCGATGACCTCGTCACGCTCGTAACCCAAGGTCTCGAGCCAGTGATCACTGACATTGACGAGGCGGCTGTCGGCGTCGATGGAATGGAGCATGACCGGGGTTTTTTCGTAAAGGGTGCGATAGCGCTCCTCTCCCTCGCGTAACGCCACTTCCGCCTGCTTGCGATTGGTGATATCGGCACGGATGCAGACGAGACCACCGTCGCTGGTGCGCCGTTCCGCCGAGCGGACCCAACGCCCGTCTTTGAAACGGTGCTCGTGAAACCCGTCGGCGGCGCGATGCTGGGTGATCCGTTCCCGAACCCATTGCTCGACGTCGTCCGGGTCGACGGCGATCAATCCGCGCTCGGCGAAAGCCCGGGTCATCTCCTCGAAAGACATGCCGGGAACCAAGTAGTCGACGATGCCGGACATGATGGTCCGGTAGTTGTCATTGCAGACGACGAAACGGTCCTCGGCATCGAAGAGGGCGAAGCCGTCGGCCATGTTTTCGATGGCGTCCTTGAGCAGTTCCTCGGCCCGCATGCGCCCGCGGTGTTCTTCGGCCTCGCGCAGGCAGCGCTGGATGGTCGGACCGAGCCTGCCAAGATCGCATTTTTCGACAAAGTCATGGGCGCCGGCCTTCATCAGCATCACCGCGCGCTCCATGCTGATGACGCCGGAGACGACGATGAACGGGAGCTCACAACCGCTTTGTTTCAGGATATCGAGGGCCACGGGCGCGCTCAGGCGAGGCATGTCGTAGTCCGAAGAGACCACATCCCATTCACCTTCGGCCAGCGCCTCGCGGAACTCACCTTCGGTCTCGACCTGCCTATGGATAGGCTCGAAACCGCCACGGCGGAGTTCGTGAAGAAGCAACAAGGCGTCGTCTTCACTGTCCTCGGCGAGGAGTATTCTCAAGGGTGTGGACATCGGTAGTGATCGTATCCTAGGCGGCCGCCGGTTCCGGTTTCGGAGGTGGCGTGTTTAGAACCAGCCAATACATTTCCAGTTGTTTCAGGGAATTCAGGAACTCGTTGAAATCGACGGGCTTGCGCAGGTAACTGTTGGCGCCGCGGTCATACCCGTTGGCGATATCGTCTTCCTCGTCGGAAGTGGTCATGATGACCACGGGAACCCGCTTGGTACGATCGTCCTCGCGGATCTTGCGCAGGACATCCAATCCCCCGATCTTGGGCAGTTGCAGGTCGAGCAGGATCAAGGCGGGTGTATCCATGGGGTCGCGCCCGTCGTAATTCCCGGTCCCGAACATGTAGTCGAGGGCTTCGGCACCGTCGCCGGCGACAATGATGTCGTTGGCCACGTTCTGCCGCTCGAACGCGTGCAAGGTCAACTCGACGTCGTCGGGATTGTCCTCGACCAGAAGAATGGTGGCTTGATCCATGGCTCTCTTCCCTCGCCTCAGAGTGTGAAATAAAAAGTCGCGCCGTTTTCCACTTCGGCCTCCGCCCATACATTGCCGCTGTGCCGGTTAATGATCCGTTTCACGGTGGCAAGGCCGATGCCGTTACCCTCGAATTCCTTGGGTCCATGGACGCGCTGGAAGGGCGCGAAAAGCTTGTGGGCATACGCCATGTCGAAACCGGCACCGTTGTCGCGAACGTAGTAAACGACCCTGCCGTCACCGTTGGTGGCGCCGAATTCGATCTTTGCCGACATTTTCTTGCCGGTGTATTTGACGGCATTGCCGAGCAGGTTTTCCAGTGCCACCCGGAGAAGCTCCTCGTCGCCAACCGCGGTAACCCCGGGACTCACTTCGAAAGTAAGGTCCCGGCCCGAGTTCGCTTCCTTGAGGTCGGTGACGATGGCGTTCACGACGCCGGAAATATCGAATTTTATGCAATTGAGTTCGTTCCGTGTCAGCCTCGACAGCATCAGAATGGCATCGATGAGCTGTCCCATCTTCTGGCTGCCGGCACGCACCCGCCCGAGATAACCACGGGCCTGATCATCGAGCTTGTCGGAATATTCCTCTAGAAGAATGCGGCTGAAACCGTCAACGGTGCGCAGCGGCCCGCGCAGGTCATGGGAAACGGAATAGGAAAACGCTTCCAGTTCCTTGTTGGCGGCTTCGAGGTCGGCGGTACGGCGGGCGACACGTTCTTCCAAGGTGGTGTTGAGATGACGGACTTCGGCTTCCGCCTTCTTGCGTTCGGTGATGTCGGTGCCAATGGCACCGACGGCAACAACGTCACCGCTGGCGCCAAGAATGGGAAACTTGACCGTCAGGTAGGTGCGGATGCCGCCCTCGAAAGGCCACTCTTCCTCTTCCTCCATAGTCTGTCTGGTGTCGATCACCCGCTGATCATGTCCCTTGAAGCTGTCCGCCACCCCCTTGGGGAAGATGTCGTGGGAGACCTTGCCACGGGCCTCGGCATCGGTAACGCCGAACAGAACCTCGGACTGGCGGTTGATCAGAAGATAGCGGCCGTCGAGGTCCTTGATGTGGATCTTGGTGGGCGAATTGTCGATGATCGTACGGAGCTTCTCTTCGCTTTCGCGCAAGGCCGCCTGAGCGCGCATGCGTTCGGTAATCAGTGTGGCGGCACCGCGGTAACCCTTGAAATTGCCGTCGCCATCGAAAACGGGATTGCCGCTTACGCTCCAATAATGGGTTTGGCCCTGGGGATCGGTGTATTCGTACTGGAAGTCACGGAACGGTTCATGGGCCTCCATGGTTGCCCGATGATCGCGCCACATTTCGTCCTGGTCCGGGTCTACCCCGACTACGTCCCAACGAGTCCTGCCGACGAGAGCATCCGGTGTATAGCCGGGCACGGCGTCGTCGCGAGCGGAAACAAACGAAAAGCGGAAATTCTCGTCCAGTTCCCAGAAATAGTCCGATGCCGCCTCGGCGATGTCCTTGATCCGGTTCTCGCTATCGCGCAAGTTGGCCTCTGCACGCTTGAGTTCGGTAATATCGGTTTCGGTTACGACGACACCGCCGTCCGGTGTGCGGTTTTCCTTGATGATGAACCAGCTTCCGTCGGTGATGTGGCGGACGATCGGCCCCCGGGGATTGCGGTGGCGTTCCAGGCGGTCGCGGATGTGCTCTTCCTCGTTGCCGACGGCATCGGCGTTGACGCCACGGGCAATATTGGCCCGGATCAGGGTTTCAAACGACATTCCGGGCTTGAGGATGTCCTCGGTCCGGGGATGGAGACGGCGGTATTCGTCGTTGCACAAGACCAGGCGATCATCGGCATCGTAAAGGGCGAACCCTTCCTGCAGGTTCTCGATGGCGCCGCGGAAGCGTTCCTCGCTGGCGCTCAACGCCTGTTCAACCCGTTTCCGCTCCGTGATGTCGACGACCGTGCTCAGGATTGCAGGTTCGTCGTTCCACGTGGTGACGTTGGTCCGGTTCTCCAGCCAAATGCGCGAGCCGTCTTTGCGGATGGCTTCGTATTCATACTGGGTGGGAGTTTCCTCGCCGCGAAGGCGCCGAGTACGGTATTCGGCCATGCGAACCTTGTCGCGTTCGGATATCAGCGGGGCGACGGTCTCCATGGCAAGCACTTCGTCAACCGTGAAACCGTGGATCTCGGCCCAAGCCTGATTGACGTAAAAGGGCCTCCGGTCGACGTGAATGAGAATCCCCTGAATGGACCCTCCAACCAGATTGCGAAAACGCCGTTCGCTCCGGCGCAAGGCCCGCTCGGCCTGCTGGCGTTCGGCGATCTCCCGGGTCAGGTTCTCGGTCCGGCGGGCGACCTGTAGTTCGAGATGCTCGTTGGCCTTTCGTAGGGCCTTCTCGGCCCGCTTGCGGGCCGTGATGTCGGTGCGGACGATGAGGGTTCCGCCGTCATGGGTGCGGTGCTCGGAGATGAGCATCCAGCGGCCGCTTTTCTGTCTTTGCTCGAAGGACTCGCCGGGACGGCGGTGATGTTCGAACCGGGTGGCCAGCCAGGACTGCATGTCGGCCGCTCCCGGGTCGTTGGGACCAGACTCGGCACTGGCCCGGGCGATACGCTCGAAGGGAGTGCCGGGAACCAGGAGGTGGTCAACCTCCGCCATATCCTTGCGGTAGTGGCTGTTGCACATGACGAAGCGGTCGTTGGCATCGAACAGGACGAAGCCGTCAGAGATGCTTTCGATGGCATCGACCAAAAGATTGCGGCTGGAGCGCGCCGAGGACGCCGCGGATTCCAGGCGACGCCCAACAGCGACGGCGATGATCGAGAGGAGGATGATCAAAAGGGTGGCCGCGCCGACCGCGGTCCCCAGCAGATCGGGACTAAGACCTTTGGCGATCGTGGTAGCGCCGGGTTTGACGAAACAATAGGCCGACCTCATCGCCGTGTAATGCGTGCCGGCAACAGCGAGGCCCATGACCAGGGCGCTGGCGATGGCCATGAGTTGGCCGCCCCGGGCCGTCCTTCCGCCGAGCCAAAACTTCATGTAAAGGGCGGCAATCGCCAGACCAACGGCAACGATGATGGAAACGGTGAAGAGAACCGGGTCATAGCGGATAAACGCGTCCATGCGCATGGCCGCCATACCACTGTAGTGCATGATCCCGATACCGGCGCCCATGAGGACCCCGCCAATGACAAGCCGTGGCTTCTCTTCCTTCGATGGGCTGATGAAGCGCAATACAACGGCTCCGGCCAGGATCGCCGGGACCATGGAAAACACGGTTGTCGGAAGATCGTAATTCACCGGGATCGGTAGCCGGAAGGCCAGCATGCCAATGAAATGCATGGCCCAGACACCGCCACCCATGGCCAGCGACCCGACCGCCAGCCAGGTCCACCGGTCGACGGTGCGAGCCGCGGCCTCGACCCGCTCCGCGACACCCAGTGCCGTGTAGGACCCCAGCGACGCGATCAGGAAAGACAGCATCACGAGTATCGGATCGTACGTGGCCACCATGGCCAGCGCCCGGTCAATACTGAAATCAAGGAAGCCGGGGAATTCCATGATCATTCACAAATAATACTATAAAAAGATAAAACATGATTAAATACTATTATGACGTGTGGTCGCTCCCACTGTTTGGTTGTTTAGCTTTACAGTTGGTCGGTAAATAAGCCGTTAAATGCCGAATTCAGAGATATCGGGCGATCGACGGCGGGGAGCAGAAACGCGGTGAGGACACCGGTGGCAGAAACGCGAATTGGGGCACGGCTCTCTGCCGGTCGCTCGCAGGATCGAATGGATTTACGATCGTTCGGCCCTATCGCCGATGGCCAACAACCCGCGCAACGGCCAGCAATTTTTTCTTAAGTTCTTGCATTGAAACAGGTTTTTTTAGAAAGGCGTTGGCGCCATGGGTCTTGGCGTCCTGAACATGCCGTATTTCGGCGTGCCCTGTAATGATCAGGAACGGTATGTCGGGATGGACGGACCGGACCTGCTTGAGCAATTCGACGCCGGTCATGCGCGGCATGACCAGATCGCAGAGGATGAGATTGACCATATCGGCGTCGTCGGTTTCGCCCAGAAAATCAAGTGCCGCCTTCCCATCCCGAGCGGTAAAAATCTGGTTCACGCCGATATTCCGCAGCATGTTTTTCAGGATATTCAGGACGTCGAAGCTGTCATCGACGACCAATACATTCAAATCCGAAATATTGCCGGTGATTGTCGTCATCTTCCTTGTTCCCCTCCACCCTAGCCGGCCAGGCACAGTGCATCGCGTTCCAGGACCGCATGGATCGTTCGCGCAAGCACGTCCTGCTTCACCGGTTTCTGAAGAAACGTCGCATGTTTCGGGATTCCGGTACCTGGGACATGATCGTTCGACGGGTACCCTGAAATGAACACGATTTTCATATCGGGCCGGGCCTTCTGCAGGATATCGGCGAGCTCGAATCCACCAAGGTTGGGCATCACCACGTCGCTGAGCAGGAGATGAATGGGGCCCTCGATCTCGTCGTCGACCTCCAGCGCTTCGAAACCGTCACTGGCGGTCAAGACCGTGTAACCAAGATCATCAAGAGTGCGCGAACTCAACTTGAGCAGGGAAAGATCGTCCTCGACAAGCAGTATCACTTCGCCGTTTCCACGCGGCAAATTTCCGACGTCGGGCAGAGCCACCTCGGGCTCACGGTCGACGGTCGGTAGGTAGAGTCGAAAAATTGATCCCTTGCCTGGTTCGCTGGAAACATCGACGACCATGCCGGACTGTTGGGCAAAACCATAAACCATCGCCAGTCCGAGACCGGTGCCCTTGCCCTGAGCCTTGGTCGTGAAAAAAGGCTCGAAAATGTGCGGCAGATCCTTTGGATCGATACCACTGCCCTGATCCTTCACGAAGATCTCCGCATAGCGGCCAGGCGTCATCCCCCGGTGGCGCGCCGTGAATTCATCCCCGACCTCGGCAACGCGGAGTCCGACGACAATCGACCCGCCACGCGGCATGGCGTCGCGCGCATTGATGACAAGGTTCATAACTGCCTGGCCTAACTGCGCGGAGTCGGTCTCGGCGCAGATATCGCCATCATCCATCTCGAGTTTCAAATCGTGCCGTTCTCCAACCGACCGCTCTAAAAGCCCCAGAGTTTCACGCAATACTCCGTCGAGGGCGACGACGCCCTTTTCCATGATCTGGCGGCGGCTGAAAACGAGGAGCTGCTGAGTGAGGATTGCCGCCTTGTCGGTCGCCTCGACAACATGGGCCAGGGATTCTTTGGCGGGGCCGTTTCTCTTGATCTGCTGGATCGCCTGGTTCGAGTAACCGTCAATGATCATAAGCAGGTTGTTGAAATCGTGCGCGATGCCGCCGGTCAACTGACCAATCGCGTCCATCTTCTGGGACTGAACGAGTTGGCGCCCAAGTTCGGCCCGCTCTTCGTCGGCCTTTTTGCGCTCGGTGATGTCGGTGCCGATGGCTCCGACGCTCGTAACATTACCGTCGGCGTCAAGAATTGGGAACTTCACCGTGAGATAAGTGCGGACGCCATCAGGGAGGTGCCATTCTTCTTCTTCCTCGACAGTATGCCCTGTTTCGATCACGCGTTGGTCGTGCCCCGCGAAGGAGTCCGCCACTTCCTTGGGAAAGATGTCGTATGATGTCCTGCATCGGGCCTCCGCGTCGGTGATTCCGTAGAGAATTTCCGCCTGCCGGTTGATCAACAGGTAGCGCCCCTCCTCGTCCTTGATGTGGATCTTGGTAGGCGAATTGTCGAGGACGGCACGGAAGCGCGCCTCGCTTTTCTGGAGTGCGTCCTCTGCCCGCTTACGTTCGGTGATATCGACGACACAGCTGAAAATGGCGGGTTCGCCATCCCAGGTCGTGATGCTGGTCCGGTTCTCCAACCAGATCAGGGAGCCATCCTTTTGGACCGCCTGGTATTCGTACCAGGTCGGGACCTCTTCGCCATGCATGCGGCGTGCCCGGTATGCGGCCATGCGGGCCCGATCCTCCTCGGAGATCAACCCATCGACCGAGTCCATCGCCATCACTTCGTCCACCGTATACCCGTGGATGTCCGCCCAGGCCTGATTGACATACAAAGGTTTTCGATCCCGGTGGATAAGGATTCCCTGAATGGACCCCTCAACCAGGTTGCGGAATCGCTGCTCGCTGTTGCTCAGGGCTGCTTCCGCCTGCTGGCGTTCGGTGATGTCGGAGCCGGTGCCGCGGTAGCCCTTGAACCGGCCATCCTCGTCGAACACCGGCTTGCCACTGGTCGAGAAATGCAGGGTGCGGCCGTCCTCGTGCTTGTAGGTATACCGGAAATCGCGGAAGGGACGTCGGGCATCCAGGTCCATCAGGTGACGGTGCCACTTCTCGTCTTCGATCTCGCCCTTGCCCAGATCCCGCCGTGTCTTGCCGATAAGTTCTTCGGGCCGGACGCCCGTGATCTCGGCGAGACGTGGAGAGTAGTGCGAGAATCGCAGTTCCTCGTCCATCTCCCAAATCCAGTCCGAGGACGATTCGGCGATGTCGCGGTATCTGTGCTCGCTCACGCGCAAAGCCGCTTGTGCCTGTTCGCGTTCGGCGATCTCGCGGGATAATTTCGAGGTACGCTCGTTGACCCGCTGCTCCAGGCGTTCGTTCACCGTGTGGAGCGCATCTTCCGTCCAAATGCGCTCGGTTATGTCATGGGCATAGACATCGACGTAACCGGCTTCCGGCATAGGATGAAGGAGGATTGAAAAGGTGCGACCGCTGCAAGCGTATTCCAGACGACCCTGGTTGCCCGTTGTCGGCAAATCATTCAGCGCCCGGGTCCACGCCACAGGCACAGAATCACCAACGGCGCACTGAATGGCGTCGAGGAACGGTGTGCTCGCGGCATTGGCATAGAGAAGCACGTTGTCGCTACCGAACCTGAGTGTCGGATTTGGGCTGTGTTCGGGGAAACTGGCAAGACTCTTGATTTTCTGTTCGGTACGGACATTCCGGCGAATAACCTTGCCCGAAACCAGAACAGGAACGACCAGGGCAACGGCAGTGAATACCATGACTGTGGCAACGTATTCCCAGCGTTCACCGGTCTCTTCCGGGTGGTAGTGACCGCCGAGGTTGCCGCTGATCAGGTCCTCGTAAAGGAACTCCCAGGCGATGGAGAGCACGAAGACGCCCAACAGGGTGAGGCCCGCCAAGTAGAGAACATGGCGGGTGGAAAAATTATCTTCCCCGGCCAGAACCGATACGTTGCCACTATTAAGATACTTCATGAAATTTACGGTCGCCCGTGTTCGAGCGTGCATTTCGGCCCTAATATTAATCTGGAATGGTTTCTTATTTTGTCCGATGTGATTGATGAAACATCTATTTTAACTGACGATTCCGATTTCCTGAATGGTTGTACGAACCAGGTAAACAAGCCGTTAATTAGCCCTACTAAAAAGAGTGTTTTGTTAAAAGCCCGGCAAGATATCGACAAATCCGCTGCCGGCCACCGGCTTGCCGATTCGCCTCGGGCCGGTGTCTGTTTCTATGGTCAGGCTTCCATTGACGGAAAATTCGCCGGCCTAAATTGCTCAGTGAACCAAGCGCAGACATTCGCCGCGGCATTGACATTTTTTCGGGCGCAGCCAAATCTTTAACCGCGAATGAGTGTCCATTTTCTCAGGTTTCTGGTGTTTTCCGCCGCTGTCATGGCAACGGTCGCCCATGCCGGTGGCCCGCCAGACCCGGGCAACGACATCGGTGCTTACCTACGGGAAACCCTGGCGACCGCCTGCACCGAGACCGTGCCGGCTCCCAGAGGAGTGGGCTGGCGCCTGGGTGACGCGGTTCTGGTGGCGGAGGCCGAGGGCACTGTGCGCGGTGGGCCAGGACGTCTTTCACGGATATTCCGCCTGCCGGGCGGAGACGAGTTGCGGATGGAATTGATCCACCCCGGCGGGCGCCTGCGCCGGGTCAGCGCCGATTACTACGAAGCGGCGCCCAACGGGACCTTGCGCCCGGCGATTACGGCCTTCGCCGGTGGCGACTGCCGCATCCTCCAGGGGCGGCAGATCGTCTATGGGCGCAACGGGAGGGCCGACCTGGTACTTCTCGCCGGCGACCTGAAGACGGTGGAATACCGCGAGCCCTATGACGCCCCCGTGCCGCCGGGCCGCGACCCGGGCGGGGTGACGGTGGCCCACGTCGACAGCGGCATCAACTACACCGTACCGGTTCTGGCAGCCCGCCTTGCTCGGAACCCCCGGGGCCGTGCCCTGGGCTACGATTTCTGGGACCTGGACGAGCGGCCTTTCGACGGCGACACGGGCCGGTCGCCGTTCTTTCCCCTGCGTCACGGCACCCGGACGGCCAGCATTTTGGTGCGAGAGGCCCCCGGCGCGCGCCTGCTGCCCTATCGCTATCCGCGCCCCGACATGACTCGTATGGCGACGCTGATCGAGGATGCGGCACTCCATCATGTACGGTTGGTGAACTTATCGCTCGTCAGCCGCGATTTTGCGCGCTGGGCGGCGTATCACGCGGCGGCGCGGCGGCACCCTGAAATATTGTTTGTGGTCGCGGCCGGCAACAATCAGCGCGACCTCGACCAAGTGCCGATGTATCCGGCGGCCTTGCCGCTGGCCAATCAGATCACGGTTACTGGCGCGACCGATGACGGCCGGCTGATGCGCAAGGCCAATTGGGGCCGACGTTCGGTCGATCTGATGGTGCCCGCCGAGGGCCTTTTGGTAACCGGTTTTGAAGGGGTGAGGGAACGGGTGTCCGGTTCAAGTTATGCGACCGCCCGGGTCACTGCGCTGGCCGCTTGTCTGCTCGCCGCATCTCCGTCCTGGGGGGCAGATGAACTCAAAGCAGCGCTTCTCGCACGCGCTATTCAAAGCGCGGACTCAGAGATGGTTGCCCATGGTTTTCTCGCCAGTTCAGCAATCGAGGAACGCGGTGCGTGTCCCGCCCAAGTCGCGAAATCTGGGCTCTAAATTTTTGGCGCGGATGTAGGTCTTACAGAAGTTCCGCCGCGCGATGCCTAGCGGACGCGCGGTTTGAGATCGAGCACCAAGTCTTGGGTGCCGAGCGCCAGCGCTTTCTCCGACGTGGCAAACAGTTCACCGTCAACCACCGACAGAATTTCGGTGTCCTTGTCGGTGAAGGCCTCGACCACGTAGTTCGGCCAACGCGCGCGTGCGTTCATGTCGATCGGCGGCGAGATTCTGAATTGAAGTGGAAGCTCAAAATCGGTCTTGATGACGAACTTGGGGTCGTGGTCGACGCCTTCGCCGGGGTGAAAGATTTTGATAATCAGGCGATCGCCCGACGCGATCGACGTGGCCAGCCCCTCGTGGACCGAAATTGTGCCATGAATCGACAGGTCA
>JAJFIG010000159.1 GCA_021775195.1 Rhodospirillales bacterium
GTTTCCTCGACGCCGCCCAGGCCGCCCAGCACCCGGGCCCGGCGCTGGGGATCGTCGATTTCGAACATCAATGTGGCGACCAGATCGGATCCCTTGGGAATCAGGGGATTATACGCCGAAAGTTCATCCTCGATCTGAGCATCGCCACCGCGCTCGATGAACAGCATCTCGTGGATCTGGTGCCACATGGTGTCGAAGCTCTCGAAGTAGAAGGTGGCGTCGGGGCCGACGGCGACCCGGCGGTCCTTCTTGAGCTCGGTCATGGCCTTCCGGCGTTCCTGGCGGACCGCGGCGTAGTCCGCCATGGGCATGATGTCGGCACGGGTGATTTCATGGTTGGCCATTGTCGGTGTTCCTAAAGCCCGTATCCGCGAGCGATGAGTTGGATCGGATGATGCCCGGGGCGGACGCCGGTGACGTCGCCGCCCAGGCAGTCGATGCCCTGAACGATGTGATCGCGGGCCAGGGGACATTCGGAGACGATGTATCCGGCGCCGTTGCCGGCGGCCTGGCGGGCCACGGGCTTGCCGACCTTCAGCGCCACCGGGAAGTTCTCCGCCATCACGCCCCAGGCACCGCCGTGGCCCGAGCAGCGCTCGATGACCTTGACCTCGGTATCGGGCAGCAGCCTCAGCAATTCGGCCGCCTTCTGGCCCATGTTCTGGGCTCGGGCATGACAGGCGATGTGAACGGTGACGGCGGCGTCGAGGGCCGTCAGCCCGTCGGCGAGGCCTTCGGTACGGGCGATGTCGACGACGTATTCGGAGATGTCGAAGGAGGCCCGGCTGAGCTGCTCCACGTCCTCGTCCCCGGGCAGGATCAACGGCCATTCGAACTTCATCATCAAAGTGCAGGAGGGGACCAGCGAGATGACGTCGTAGCCCTGATCGATCCACGGTTTCAGGGCCGCCGCGACCTGGCGGGCGGCGTCGGCGACGGCGGCGATATCGCCGTGTTCGAGCTGCGGCATGCGGCAGCAGCCGGGATAGACGACCTCGGTCTCGACTCCGTTCAGGGCGAGGACGCCGAGAGCCGCCATGCCGATGTCGGGGCCGTTGTAGTTGGCGAAACAAGTGGCATAGATCACCGCCTTGCGGCCGAAGGCGGGGGCATCGGTGTTGAGCACCGGGGCCTCGGCGGCGGCGCGGGCGGCAAGGGTTTTGGAAAAATACTCGGGCAGGAGCGCATCGCGATGGATACCGGCGGCTTTTTCCATCACCGGGCGGGTGATGGCATTGGTGTTCCTGGTCGCCCAGTTGGCGAGGGGCGCGACGGCGCAGCCGAGCTTGCCGTTGCGGTCGGTCCGGGTGAGCTGGCGGCGGGCGAAAGAGACACCGTGCTCCCGGGCCTCGACGGCGCGGTAGCGCAGCATCAGATGGGGGAAATCGAGGTCGAAATCGTGCGGCGGCACGTAGGGACACTTGGTCAGGAAGCACATGTCGCAGAGGGTGCAGGCGTCGACGACGGACTTGAAATCAGTGCTGGAGACACCGTCGAACTCGCCTGTGTCGCTTTCATCGACCAGGTCAAACAGGCGCGGAAAACTGTCGCATAGGTTGAAACACCGCCGGCACCCGTGACAGATGTCGAAGACCCGGCGAAGTTCGTCATCGAGCTTGCTGGCGTCGTAGAAATCATCGTCCCGCCACGGTATGGGATGGCGGGTGGGTGCTTCCAGGCTACCCTCACGCATGGCGCAGTTCCTTTCTCAGAGCCCGATCCGACCAAACGGAACCAAAAACGGCACGGGGGACCCGTCTCCGGACCCCCCGCTACGCATTGATTGCGAAAAAAGACGGCGTCGTCAATCCATGGAGTCGAGGGCCCTGGTGAAACGACCGGCATGGGATTTCTCAGCCTTGGCCAGGGTTTCGAACCAATCGGCGATCTCGTCAAACCCTTCGTCACGGGCGGTTTTGGCCATTCCCGGATACATGTCGGTGTATTCGTGGGTCTCGCCGGCGATGGCGGCCTTCAGATTATCGGCGGTGCCGCCGATGGGCAGCCCGGTGGCCGGGTCGCCGGTGGCCTCGAGGAACTCGAGATGGCCATGGGCATGGCCGGTCTCGCCCTCGGCCGTGGAGCGGAACACGGTGGAGACGTCGTTGTAGCCCTCGATGTCGGCTTTCTGGGCAAAATAAAGGTAGCGGCGGTTGGCTTGGGATTCTCCGGCAAACGCGTCCTTGAGGTTTGCCTCGGTCTTCGATCCCTTCAGTGCGGTCATTATGTTCTCTCCCTCTACAAATCCCCGCATTTTTCGCAAGCGGGGTTTACCGGAGACGTGCGAATGCAGGTCGACGGTCACTATGCCGACCCGGACGGGCGGCGTCAAGGTGTTTTGAAGCGTTCTAAACTACCGTCTACGCCATTGAGATCGCGTATTATTTACGCTACGCGGTCATGCAGGCGAACAACGACGTCGACCCGGTCTATGATTGTTCCTTTGGGCGTCTTGGGCATGTCGGCAACGACGAGCTGGTCACCGGAAATATCCTCGAGACGACCTGTTTCCGCGTAGAAGAAATGGTGGTGTTCGCTGACATTGGTGTCGAAATACGAACACGACGGATCGACGATGATCTCGCGCATGAGGCCGGCGGTGGTGAACTGATGCAGGGTGTTGTAGACGGTTGCCAACGACACCCGGATGCCGGAATTGAGCGCTTCACCGTGAAGCATTTCCGCGGTTACGTGACGATCAGCCCCATCGAAAAGCAGCCTCGCAAGGGCTAAACGCTGGCGGGTCGGACGCAGACCGGCGGTCCGCAAACGATCAAGAACGTGGCTGAATGGTCTCATTTTTCTCATTCTACCTATATGGGAACTGATGATTGTATTCTCAATAGTTCCCTGGTTTTTTAGAACCGTACCACAAAAATTGTACACCACGTTTAGTGGTTTTACTAGCCCTTAAAAAACATATCGGACGAGGCCGCGACGGAAGGAGAAAACCGGCGTCAGTTCTGGCGGTCGGCGTTGGAATCGGGCGTTTGACGGTGAGGGCCGCCGATGATGTTATAACCACTGTCGACGTGGTGAACCTCGCCGGTCACGGCCGCCGACAGGTCGCTGAGCAGATAGAGCGCCGTTCCGCCCAGTTCATCCAACTGGATGCTGCGCTTCAGGGGGGCGTGACGCTGACTCCAATTGAGCACGGTGCGGGCCTCGGCGATGGCACTACCCGCCAAA
>JAJFIG010000160.1 GCA_021775195.1 Rhodospirillales bacterium
CACTCGGTCTCGAGAAATCCACCGGCCCGGACGAGATGAAAGTTGTCGATGAGGACCCCTTCCTCTTCGATGCTGGTGCTGTGGGGCGGCATCGAACCCGGCGAGATTCCGCCGATGTCGGCGTGATGGGCGCGGCTCGCGACATAGAAGATCACGTCCGATCCGCCGTCCCGGAACACCGGCGTGATGACCGTGATATCGGGCAGATGGGTGCCGCCGTCATAGGGGTTGTTGAGCATGTAAACGTCGCCCGGTGCCATCGTGCCGGCCCGCTTGGCGATGATCGCGCGGACGCTGGTTCCCATGGAGCCCAGATGCACCGGGACATGGGGGGCGTTGGCGACCAGCCCGCCTTCGGGATCGAAAATCGCGCAGGAAAAATCGAGCCGTTCCTTGATGTTCGCCGAATAGGCCGTGTTGCGGAGGGTCACGCCCATCTGCTCGGCCACGGACATGAACAGGTTGTTGAAGACCTCGAGCATGATCGGGTCGACGCCGGCGCCGATCTCGACCCGGCCGGGCAAGGGAACCACCCGCTCCATGACGATGTCGTTCCTGTCCGACAAGGCCGCCCGCCAACCGGGCTCGACGACGATGGTCGAGACCCGCTCCATGATCACCGCCGGACCGGTGACGGCATCGCCGGCCGCCATCGCCTCACGGTCGTAGAAGGGCGTGTCGTGATAGGCGTCGGCCATGTAGGTCTCGATCACGCCGACGGGTTTCAGCGCCGGTCCGGACTGGTCGCGCCCCGACACGGCCTCCTCCGCCCCGGCTTGCGCCGAGGCGCCGATGACCTCGACCTGGACCGCGGCGACGATCAGCGCCGCGCCGGTCATGACGAACCCGAACTGCTGTTGGTGCGTGGCCTCGAACCGCCTGACGATCTCCGCCTCGCTGCCGTGATCGACCATCAGCGGGGTGTCGGTTCCTTCGTATTTGACCCGCACCTTGCGGCGAACCGAGATTTGCGTCCCCGGGACGCCCTGGGCGAGCAGTTCATCGGTGCCTTCCGCCGCCATCTTTGCCAATAACCGGTCGATCCGGGCGACGGCGTCCGGCGACAGCGGCTCCTCGAAGGACCTGTCCTTCATGGTCGTCACGTCGGCCAAACCCATTCCGTACGCCGACAACACACCGGCGTGGGGATGAACCAGCACCCGCGTCATGCCCAGGGCATCGGCGACCAGGCAGGCGTGCTGCCCGCCGGCGCCGCCGAAACAGTTGAGCACGTAGGAGGTGACGTCATAGCCGCGCTGCACGGAAATGCGCTTGCAGGCGGCGGCCATGTTCTCGATGGCGACCTTGAGGAACCCCTGCGCCACCTCCGTTGCCGTCATCTCCTCGCCGAGCCGCGCCCGAACCTGCCCGGCCAGGTCCGTGAACCTGGCGTCGACGGCGCCGGCGTCGAGGGACTGGTCGCCATCGGGGCCGAAGACCTTGGGGAAAAAGGCCGGCTGGAGCTTGCCCAGTTGAATGTTGCAGTCGGTCACCGTCAGGGGGCCGCCGCGGCGGTAGCCGACCGGTCCCGGGTTGGCCCCGGCCGATTGCGGGCCGACCTGGAAACGGCCGTGGGCGAAGGTCAGGATGGAGCCGCCGCCGGCGGCGACGGTGTGAATGTTCATCATCGGAACCCGCATGCGCACGCCGGCCACCACGGTCTCGAAACTGCGCTCGAACTCGCCGGCGAAATGGCAGACGTCGGTGGAGGTGCCGCCCATGTCGAAGCCGATGATCTTCTCGAAGCCGGCGGCGCGCCCGGTCCCGGCGCAGGCGACGATGCCGCCGGCCGGGCCGGAGAGGATGGCGTCCTTGCCCTCGAAGCGGGCAGCGTCGGTGAGGCCGCCGTCGGACTTCATGAACATCAGCCGGGTGTCGCCGATCTGGGACGCCACCTGTTCGACATAACGCCGCAGGATCGGGGAGAGATAGGCGTCGACAACGGTCGTATCGCCACGGCCGACGAGGCGCATCAGGGGGCTGACCCGGTGCGAGACACTGACCTGGGTGAAGCCGATCTCGCACGCGATCCCGGCGGCGGTGGCTTCGTGCTCGGGATACCGGTAGCCGTGCATGAAGACGATGGCGCAGGAACGGATGCCGGTGTCGTGCGCCGCCTGCAGCCCGGCGCGGAGCGGGGCCTCATCAAGGGGCCGGATCACCTCGCCCCGGGCGCCGACCCGTTCCCGCGCCTCGATGACCCGTTCGTAGAGGAGTTCCGGCAACTCGATCTTCAGGGCGAAGATGTCCGGGCGGCTCTGGTAGCCGATACGCAGGGCGTCGGCGAACCCCTCGGTGATCACCAGCACCGTGCGGTCGCCGTCCCTTTCCAGCAACGCGTTGGTGGCAACAGTGCTTCCCATCCTGACGACTTCGATGTCATCCGACGGCAACGGCTCGGCGGCTGCGACACCGAGAACATCCCGAATGCCCTGGATCGCCGCGTCCCGGTAGCGCTCCGGGTTCTCGGACAGGACCTTGTGGGTCGTGAGCCCGCCGTCGGGCCGTCTCGCAACGATATCGGTGAAGGTCCCGCCACGATCGATCCAGAACTGCCATTTGCGCGCCTGATCAACCGGTCTTCCGCCCGCACCCTGCCCGCGCCTGCCCATGATCCACTCCTGTAATCCACGTTCCGGCTTTCGGAATGGAGTCGATGTTGACTTAACGTTGATATTTTATCAACAAAAAATTTGCATAATGAAATTATCTCGTGTATGACTTTGTAGTGCAAACTGGGATCGACACCCGGATGACCGCTCGGCTGAAGAGCGTACCGTTAACAGGAGGACTCGACCATGGAGACCAATTTCAAGACCCTCAAGACCGGCCTGATGGGCGCCGCGTTGTCCGTCGCCCTGACGTCGGCGGCGACCGCCGCCTCTTGGGACATGCCGACGCCCTACCCCGACAAGACCTTCCACACCCAGAACATCGCCGCCTTTGCCAAGGATGTCGGCGAAGCGACCGGCGGCAAGCTGACGATCAAGCTCCATTCCGCCGGATCCCTGTTCAAGCACAAGGAAATCAAGAACGCGGTTCGCGGCGGACAGGTGCCGATCGGCGAGTTCTTCCTCGGCCTGCTGGCCAACGAGCATCCCGCCTTCGGCGTCGACACCCAGCCGTTCCTGGCGACCAATTACGACGACGCCAGGAAGTTGTGGGCAGCGCAGCGCCCCGTCGTCGAAAAGCTCCTGGACAAGCAAAAACTGATGGTCCTGTTCTCGGTGCCATGGCCTCCGCAGGGGCTCTATACGAAGAAGGAAATCGCCGCCGTCGGGAACCTCAAGGGCCTGAAATTCAGGACCTACAATCCGACCCTGGAGAAGTTCGCCAAGCTGGCCGGTGCCGCACCGACCCAGGTTCAGGTCCCGGATATTCCCCAGGCCTTCGCCACCGGCCGGGTCGAGGCGATGATCACGTCTCCGTCCACCGGAGCCAATTCGAAGGCATGGGATTTCCTTTCCCACTACACCGACATCCAGGCCTGGGTTCCGAAGAACATCGTCGTCGTCAACAAGCGGGCCTTCAGAAAACTGGACAAGAGCCTGCAGAAAGCGGTCCTCGCCGCCGCCAAGAAGGCCGAGGCCCGCGGCTGGGAGATGAGCATGAAGGAAACGGCGACGAAGACCGGAATCCTTAAATCCAACGGCATCCAGATCATCAAGCCGAGCTCCGCCCTGATGGACGGCCTGAAAAAGATCGGCGCGGAAATGATGACCGATTGGAAAAAGTCAGCGGGCGCCGAGGGCAAGAAAATTCTCTCCTCCTACGGCAACTGACCGATCCACCGGCGGGGGGGGCACGCCGGCCCCTCCCGGCCGTTTCCGGACCCGTGTTCGGCACGACCGAACGACAAAACGGCAGGAGGTCTTCATGCGACCCTTCCTCGACGGGCTTTATCGCTCGAGCGGTTGGATTTCGGCGAGCTTCATCGCCGCCATCTGCACCCTCGTATTCGCCCAGGTCATTCTCAACATCGTCGACCGGTTGAGTTCCCTCGTCACCGGCTCGGCAATTGGCCTGTCCATTCCCTCCTACGCCGATTTCACAGGGTTTTTCCTGGCCAGCGCATCGTTCTTCGCGTTGGCGTTCACGCTCCGCGAAGGCGGCCATATCCGCGTCACCCTGTTCATTCAGCACGCCCCCTCCCGCCTGCGGAAACTCATCGAATTCTGGTGCGTCGGCCTGGCGACGGCGGTTTCAATCTACTTCGCCTGGTATACGGGGCTGCTGGTTCTCGAAGCCCTCGAGTACAACGACCTGTCGTCGGGGATGATACCGGTGCCGCTGTGGATTCCCCAGGCCGGCATGCTCGCGGGTCTGATCGTGCTCTCGATCGCCCTGGTCGACGAACTTCTCGGCCTGCTGAAGGGCGCCGACCCCAGTTACCACAACAAGGGGGAGAACCTGCTCGAGGGCGAGGAACCGATCCCCAATTCCATTCTCGACGGCGAATAGGAGAGCACCATGTCTGAAATACTCCTTACCGTCTTTCTCCTCGCCGTCCTGTTCTTCCTCCTCGGCACCGGCGTCTGGGTCGCCTTTTCCCTGATGACCGTGGGCATCGTCGGCATCGCCCTGTTCTCGGACGCGCCCCTGGGCGAGGTCCTGGCGACGACCGTCTGGGGGGCGAGCAATTCCTGGGCCCTCGCGGCGCTGCCGCTGTTCATCTGGATGGGCGAGATCCTGTTCCGGTCGCGGCTTTCGGAAGACATGTTCTCGGGCCTTTCGCCGTGGATGAACAGGCTTCCGGGCCGACTGCTTCACGTCAACATCATCGGCTGCGGGATTTTTGCCGCCGTCTCGGGCTCGTCGGCGGCAACGGCGGCGACCATCGGCAAGATGGCGGTGCCGGAACTGGCACAGCGAAAATATCCGGAAAACCTGATGCTCGGCACGCTGGCCGGGTCGGCGACGCTGGGCCTGCTGATCCCGCCGTCGATCATCCTGATCGTCTACGGCGTCGCCACGGAACAGTCGATCGCCAGGCTGTTCATTGCCGGGGTCCTGCCGGGCCTGCTGCTGGTCGCCCTGTTCGTCGGATACGTCGTCGTCTGGTCGCTGCTCAACCGCGACAAGATCCCCCCCGGTGACGAGGACGTACCCTTCGCCGAGAAAATAAGGCGGTCGAAAAACCTCATCCCCGTTGTGCTGCTGATCGCCGGCGTCATCGGCTCCATCTACTCGGGCATCGCCTCGCCCACGGACGCGGCGGCCGTCGGCGTGGTGCTGGCGCTGGTTCTCTCCTGGCATTCGGGAACCCTGAACCGGGAGACCTTCAAGGACGGCCTGATCGGCGCCACCAAGACCTCATGCATGATCGCCTTCATTCTCGCCGGCGCGGCATTCCTGACGGTGGCCATGGGCTTCACCGGCATCCCCAAGCTGCTGGCGCAATGGATCGGCTCATTCGAGCTGTCCGCCTATTCCCTGCTCGCCGCCCT
>JAJFIG010000017.1 GCA_021775195.1 Rhodospirillales bacterium
CCACCGAGCTCAATCTCGACTGGTTCTACATGGCGTTTTATCCGCTCTTCGACCGTTGGGGCGGGGGCGCCCTCTGGGGCCTCACCGTCGGCAGTTCGGTGGTCGTCTGCGCGCTGCCGTGGCTGCCGCCCCTGCGCCGGCCCAGGGTGGTCGAGGTCCTGGTCGAGAAATGCAACGGCTGCAGCCGGTGTTTCGCCGACTGCCCCTATGGCGCCGTCACCATGGGTCCGCGAACCGACAACCTGCCCTTCGAGAAGGAGGCGGTGGTCGATCCCGACCTCTGCACCCGTTGCGGCATCTGTGTCGGCGCCTGCCCCGTCTCAACCCCGTTCCGCCATTCGGCCCCCCTGGTGACGGCCATCGATCTGCCCGACTTTCCCCTCACCAGGGTCAAGGAATTCGCCCTCGAGGCCAAAGACAGGCTGGACGCCGGCGCCGACGGCGCCGGCGCCCGGGTCTTCGTTTTCGGGTGCCATTACGGCGTCGACGTGGGGTCCCTCGAAGGTCCGGCGACCGCTGCCCTCGAACTGCCCTGCATCGGCATGCTGCCGCCGTCGTTCCTGGACTTCGCCCTCAGCCGCGCCGGTGCCGACGGCGTCCTCCTGACCGGGTGCCGGGAATGCAGTTGCGACAATCGTCTCGGTATCCGCTGGACCCAGGAACGCATGGACGGCGTCCGCGATCCCTACCTGCGCCAGCGGGTGCCGCGCCAGCGCATCCGCACCCATTGGGCGGCCCGCACCGACCAGGCGGCAGTCGTCGATGCCGTCGAGGCATTCCGCGGTTACCTTGAAACCCTATCCGATGACGAGGACCAGCCCCCGCCATCGGAACACCGGGCCGCCAGCTAGGCCATTGATGATGGAATCGTCGAACTTCCCCTATTTCGCGCTCATCCCGTTGCTCGTCTTCGGACCGCTGTTTTTCTGGATTCTTTACAGCTTCGGCCTGCGGGAGCTGTTCAAGGCGCCGGCCGAAATTCGCGAACGCCGACGCCTTGAAAAGGAAGAGGCGGAGACCCAGAGCGCCAGCATGCGGCGCAAGCGGGCTCGGCCCCAGGCCGCAGACCTGACCGCTAGGCGCCTCTCGCCCCTCGCCTGGGCCGGTCAGGCTGTGACCTATGGGCTGTTCGCCGCCGTCATCGGTTATTTTGCCGCCTCTCCGGCCTACACATTCCTCGGCCCCGATCAGGCGCTGATCAAGCTGAGCCTGAGCCACCCCGGCAAGCGCAAGGTCGAATGCCGCAAGCGTAGCCGCGAGGAACTAGCGAAGCTGTCGCCCAACATGCGGGCGCCCAAGTCCTGCCCGCGGGAACGCTGGCCGGTGCTGGTTGAACTGGTCGTTGACGGCGATCTGGTTTACCGCCAGACCGGCGAGCCACGCGGCCTGTCCGACGACGGGGCCTCCAGTTTCTACAAGACCTTCCCCGTTCCCGCCGGTCCCCACCGCATCGCCCTCAGGGTCCGGGACAAGGGCGATTCGAAAGGCTTCGACCACACCCGGGAATCCGACGTCGTCCTGGTCCCCGCCCAGTCCCTTGTGGTCGGGTTCAAGGCCGGCAATCCGGCTGTCTTCTTGAAGTAGTCCCGCCCGCTCAATGGGGCATGGGTCCGGTCAGGGCGTGCAGTTTCCTGTCATGGGTCTTGAAATGGTCGCCGAACCAGCGGCTGGTGCGCTCGGCCAGGGCCATGCTGTAGTTGTAGGCCTCGTCCTCGGCAACGCTGTCCATGATGTCGCGGATGTCTTCCAGCAACGCGTCGTGATCGCCCTTGTGGGCCGTGTATTCGCCGTACTTCATGTCGCGCATCACCTTCTCTTCGAGGGCGAAGTGAGCCTCGATCAGGGCGTGGATCTCACCCAGCATGAACTGCGCGCTCTCAAAGGGGTCGTCACCGGTGATGCCGTCGTGCAGGTGGTTGATGGTCGTGATCAGGTGTTCGTGCTCGTAGTCGATGGATGCGACCCCGGTCTTGAAGTCGTCCCGCCATTCGATCAATGCCATGGCCGATGCGTCCGCCGTTCCGTTCTGTATGTAGTTTACATGGTTTGCCGAACCTGTGTAGCGCCCGGTGACCCTACAGCCGCAATCTCCGGCCGTCGGCGGTGATCAGCAACGCCCGGGCCTCACCGCCGCTGGCCGCCGCAATTCGCCGGGCCTCCGCCGGTGCCAGGCTGCTGAAGGCGGTGGACAGGGCATCCGCCCGGGTTGCCGTCGGCGCGATCACGGTGACGCTGGCGTAGCGCCGGGCGCTTTCTCCATGACGGGGATCGAACAGGTGGTGGTGGCGCCCGTCCGGGTCGAAGGGGGTTCCCGCTCCCGCCGACGTGGCGACGGCCTGATCGGTGATCTCCAGGGTCTCGATGATTTTCGTCCCGCCGCCGGGATCGCCCACGCCCACCCGCCAGGGCCGTCCGTCCCCACCGTCGCCGAGGCCCCGGATCTCACCAAGGTCGATGAGGACCTGTTCGATGCCGTGGGCCCGCAGCAGGTCCGCCACCCGGTCGGTGATGTAGCCCTGGGCGATGCCGTTCAGGGTCAGCGCCATGCCGGGGCGGCCCAGGGAAACGGAATGCTTGTCGACGGCCACCGCCTTGTAGTCGACTCGCTGCAGCACCGACTCTATGGCTTGGTGGTCGGGGCCCGCCGGGTCGGCGCCGGGGTTGGCGAAGTGGTTGGCATAAAGTGCCCACAGGGGCTGCACGGTGATGTCGAAGGCACCGCCCGTCAGCTCCGAGAACCGCCGGCTATCCGCCAGCAGGCGCACCATGTCGTGGCTCGGAAGCCTGAGTTCGCCGGTCCGGTTCAGGCGGCTCAGGGCCGATTGCGGGCGATAGAGGCTGAATTCGTTCTCCAGGCGCTCGATCTCGTATACGCACAGGCCGATCACCCGTTCGGCGGCATTCCTGTCCTGGTGATAGAGGACGATGGAAGTCTCGGCCCCCAACGCCCGCCCAGTCCAACGGTAACGCCGTGCCTCCGATGGCGCCGAGAATGATCCCCGAGGCGACAGGGCCAGGCCCGCCGCCGCCGCGGCGATGGCGATGACACGCCGGCGCGTCAGTGGCCGGGCGGTTTCGATCATCGGATTGGGCGGTTTCAAGGTCATTGTCCTGCCTCGGCGACGGGCGGTTTTCTTTGCCGCAGGCGGGCACGTTCCTCCCGGCGTTTGCGCCGCGCCAGCATCGGCGGGCACTTGTGGTCATCGTAATAGAGCCGTTGGCATTCCAGGCAGTAGATACATTCGTGGGGGTTGATCCGGCCGTTGGGATGGATCGCCTGGACCGGGCACTGATGCGCGCACATATGGCATTCGGTGCCGCACTGGGGCCGCCGTTTCAGCCAGTCGAACATGTGGTTCTTGCCCGGCATGGCCAGGGAGGCGCCCAACGGGCACAAGTAGCGGCAGAACACCCGCTTGACGAACAGCGACGCCGCCAGCACCAGCACGGCATAAAAGACGAAGGGCCAGGCGCGCACGAACTTGAGCGTGATGCTGGTCTTGAAGGGCTCCACCTCGGCGAACATCACCACCATGCCCGTGGTCCCCAGCGACAGGGCGAACAGGCCCAGGAAGATCACGTATTTCAGCGGCCAGATCCGCTCGTTGACGCCAAAGGGTATGGTGAGTTGCGGCACCTTGAGGGCAACGGCGGCCCGGTTGAGCAGTTCCTGCAGGGCACCGAACGGGCACAGCCAGCCGCAAAACACGCCCCGGCCCCAGAAAATAAGGGCCACGGCGACGAAGCTCCAGAGGATGAAGATCAGCGGCTCGAGCAGGAAAAAATCCCACCGGAAACCGGTGCGCATGCTGTTGACGAAGGTCAGCACGTTGATCACCGAAAGCTGGATATTGGCAATCCAGCCGATATAGACCAGCGTGAACACCATGAACCCCAGCCGCAACCGGTCCAGCAGGCCCCGCCGGCGCGCCACCGCGTCCTGGAAGAACAGGATCGCCACCAGGACCGCCAGGGTCAGGCTGAGGAAGACGATATGAGGGATCCGTTCGCCCCAGCGGATCAGCCATAAGGGTTTCGCCAGGTCCTCGTCGATCACCGTCGCCGCGCCTCCGGTTGTGGCGCCGCGGACGTAGACGGCCGGAATCTCGTAGTTCAGGGAGAACCCCGCGTATTCCGGGCTTCCGGCTGGGGTGCTCCGCTCCACCAGCACTTCAAGACGCCACGGTCGTGCCCCGTCGAACCCGGTGCCCGGCGGCAGGACGAACAGGCTGGCCTCGCGGAACTCCGGCGCCCCGGCGATGCGGAGTTTCTGGACCCGGGAATGCATGTCCTTCTTCAGGCGCAGGGTCTTTCCCCCCTGGACCAGTTGCAGCCGGTCGAAGACACCGGTCTTGCGATAGGTGTAGCCGCGGAACGAATAGAAACCGCTGCCGGCGACGAAGATGACCTGGGCGCCCGGTTCCAGTTTCGCCTTCAAGGCGTTGAAATCGGCGAAACCCAACAGGTTCTGGCCGATCGCCGCCGGCGTTGCCAGGGCCGTGTGAATGTCGATGAAGACCTGGTCGGGGTCGGGGGTCGCGCCTCCCTCGACGCCCGGGCTTTTGCCCGTGCCGGCGAATGCCGCGGCGGCTTCCGCGTTGGTCAGGCGCAACCGGCGGAGGGAACCCTCGGCGAGCAATGCCGGCCAGTCGGCCTCGCGAAAGGTTTCCAGGTCCAGGTCCCCCTGTCCGGCCCCTGCCGCCCCGCCCCCGAGGACACCGCGCGCCCGTCCCACCAGGCGTGCCGAGCGGAGGATGCTGTCGTTGAAAACCAGGGACGTGATCGAGGCCCCGCTGACCATGTCGACGCCGATCTCGTCAGGTCCCTTGGCGGCCCCAAGGCGGACCCGGCGG
>JAJFIG010000161.1 GCA_021775195.1 Rhodospirillales bacterium
GGGCTCGACAACAGCCCAGCAGGTAGTTCCGAGACCGTCGATCGGCGCCGAACCTCTGGGCGGCAAGTTCGTCGACCTGTGCCGATCTCCCAATTTGACAAGCCGCGAAACCTGCGGCGGGGTAATCGTCACCTTGATCGATGCCCATATCATGATCGGGCAGAAGTATCCCGACCAACGGCCCTTCTGCCCCTCACGGCGCCTCGACGCCGAGCAGGCCCGCCAGGTATTCGTCAATTGGGCCGCCTCGCAAGGCGATGTCGAAACGATGGATTTTCCTGCAATCGTCATCACAGCGTTGCGGGAACGATACCCGTGCAGTGCATTGCCAATAAAGTAATCAGCCGTCCGTGGCCGTCAGGAACGTTTCTCAATCCCGTAGCGCTTCATCTTTTCCCACAAGTTCTTGCGCGAGATTCCGAGCCCGCTGGCTGCCTTGTTGACGATCCAGTTGTAGCGGACAAGAGCATCGACAATGGCTTTTCTCTCCGCCCGTTCCACGGATTCCCTGAGCAAGACGTCCCGGTTCTCGCCGTCCTCGGCGCTCGGCGGACCAACGTCCATCGGCTGCAGGTCACGGGCCGAGATGCGCGGCCCGTCACAAAGGACCATGGCACGTTCCATAATGTTTTTCAGTTCACGAACGTTGCCGGGAAACGGCATCGACAAAAGGCGTGTCTCCGCCTCCGCCGTCAGTCCCATCACCGGGAGTTCCATGTCCGCCGCCTGGCGTTCGACGAACAGATGCGACAGGTAGAGGATGTCGTCCCGCCGTTCCCGGAGCGGCGGGATGTGGATGCGGATGACATTGAGCCGCCAAAAAAGATCCGAGCGGAAGCGTCCGTCCTTGACCGCGTCGTCCAAATGAACCTGGGTCGCGGCGATGACGCGGACGTCGAGGGGGATGGATTTTTCGCCGCCCACCCGTTCGACGACCCGCTCCTGCAGGACGCGCAGGAGTGTCACCTGGATTTCTGGTGGAATTTCCGCGATCTCATCGAGAAAGATGGTGCCCCCCTGGGCCTGTTCGAAACGGCCGATACGGCGAAGGACCGCGCCCGTAAAAGCGCCCTTTTCATGTCCGAAAAGCTCGCTTTCCACCAAGTTGGCGGGAAGGGCCGCGCAGTTCACACTGATGAACGGTCCCGAGGCCCGGCGGCTGTTGGAATGAATGAGATTGGCCACGATCTCTTTTCCAACACCGCTTTCACCGGAAATCAGGACTGAACTATCGGCCTCGGCCAAACGCGCCACCAGGCGCTCGATGCGGCGCATGGACGGGCTTTTGCCCAGCACACCGCTGCCGGCCCGGAATGATCGCTCATCCCCGCCCAGGAACACCGCCGTAAGATTGGCATTCGCAAGGCGGGAAAGAATGCGCCGGATTTTCGATATGAACGAATTCATGTCGAAGGGCTTGGTGAGGTAATCCAATGCCCCCGCCTTGACCAAAGCCACGGCATCCGACACTTCGCCGAAAGCGGTCATCAGAATGACCGGTGTACCGGGATAGTGACGCGAGATATCGTTGAAGAGATCGGCCCCCGAGCCATCCGGCAACCGGATGTCGGTGATCACCATGTCGACGTCGCCCCTCTCCAATTGGCTATGAGCACCGGCCACGTCGCTCGCCGCCCTGACGGGAATTCCCTCCAGGCGCAACCGGTCCTCCAAGGAAACGCGCATGATCTCCTCGTTTTCCACCAGGAGAATGCAGAAATCCGAGAAATCCTGCTCTTCGACGACGCTTCCGTCACTTCCATCGGCGGACGTCATGACCGGTTCTCTAGATCACCGGAGGGCAGTGTAACCTGGAAACAGGTTCCCTGACCGACCTCGCTTTCAACCTTGATCACGCCGCGCATGCTCTGAACTAATCGATAGACGATCCACAACCCCAGGCCCGTACCCGTTGCCTTGGTCGTGAAAAAGGGATCGAAGAGCTGGCTGCGATGTTCAAGTGGAATGCCGGGCCCGTCATCGTCCACCACCAAAGTCATGCTGTCACCTTCCTGGAAGGATCGAAACGACATGGTTCCCCCGTCCGGGAGGACCTGCGCAGCGTTCTTGAGCAGATTATGGACGATCTGCTGCACACGTTTGGCATTGATCCGTACATCCTCACCAAGGTTGTTCTCCCAAATGAACGTGATCGCCCGCCCGTTGATTTCCGCCTCCACGAGGCCCTTCAATTCCTCGAGACAGGAAGGATCGGACGTTTCCGTCGCCTCCTCGACCCGAAGTTCCACAAGCAGTCCTTGCACGATATCGCCGATCCTGTGCAGTCCCTTGTCCAAAAGGGGAAGATAGCGGTTTATCAGTTCAGGGTCGTCGGGATGCTTCTTTAATGTATCGATGCAGTTCAAGAGTCCGGCAAGCGGATTATTGACCTCGTGCGCAACGCCGGCGGTGATCCGGCCGAGGGCAATCAATTTCTCGCTGACGGCCATCTGCTCTTCGAGCATGGATTTCTCCGCCATTGCCACAGCCATCTTGTTGAACGTCGACGCCAAGCGCCCAAGTTCGTCATCGTCAGTCACCGGCACCGGTGCAATGTTGAACAGTTCGCCGCGGCTGACCGCTTCCATGCCCTCGGTCATGGCCGTGAGCGGCTTCGTCATGCGCCGCGAGACGAATGCCCCCAGGAGACTGCCAAACACGACCATGGCGAAGGTCAACCCCAATACGACGTAGGCGGAACGTTGGGTTTTGACGAAGAGGCCATAGGTAGAAAGACGAACCCTGACGACGCCAAGGACCTTCTCGTCTGAAAGAACCGGGACCACGCCTTCCAGGAATCCGTCCTCGCCGCCGCCGCCGCTGAGTACCGTCGAAGTCCGGGCGGCCTGGGCATCCTCGAACAGTTTGCGTTCAAGCTCATTGGCAGGGACAAAGCGGTGCCCCAGGGGTTGAGCGGCCGGCTGCAGATGGGCCAGGATATTTCCCTTGGTATCGAGGATCATCGCCGTAAGGACCCGGGTGTCCACGACCCGGCTGGAAGCACGTTTGCTCATTCTCTTGAGGCTTTTGTAGAGTCCCCAGTAGTCCGTCCGCAGGATATCGACAGGTGCCGTCACCGCCACCGACTGGGCAAGCAGCAGCGCCCTCTCTTCGAGCTCCACACGGAACCGGTGCCAGTCCTGGGCGACGATCGCTGCACCGATGGTAAAAGCGACGCCCGCCACCACCGCCGTAATGGTCAGGGCGAATTTTACCGAAAGATTCCAGGATCGAAGGCGAAGCAGACTCATGACCCGTCGAGAAGGGGGTTACCCTCCCTTATCGTCCTTGGTCGCTTTGGCCAAAGAGGGCTGCACACTCCTGACCCGGTCAGCCATTTCACGGATGTTATCGAAAAGCGCCGGCGGCAAGACCCTGAATTCGTCCAGTTTCAGGCCGCTCAGGAACGGTCGGCCCTCGGGGTCGGCGTGCATCTCCGTCAACACCGCCCTCATATGTTCTTCCAGATCTTCATTGATGCCGACACGGGACACCAGCGGCGGAAAACCAAATGTCGGTGATCGCCTGATGATCCGGGTCTTGTTGGTAATCGAAGGCATGGTGGCACTGATATATTCCCAGATATATGAATCGACCGCGCCCCCGTCGGCTACCTGCTCGGCGACTGCCTCAATCGTTTCCGCGTGATTGAAAGTAAAAAACGTCTGGTGGAAGTAAGTTTCCGATTTTTCCCCTCGTTTCGTCAGCAGGTATTGAGGATAGAGGAATCCAGAATTGGACTCGGGGTCCGAGTAGGCAAAGACCTTTCCCCGGAGGTCGTCCAGCGACCGGTAGGGGCTGTCCGCATGGACGATGATGTAGGAATGGTATAGCGGTTCGCCCTTGTATATGGGCACGGCAAGAAGCTTCAGGAATTCCGGTTCACGCTTCTGGACGTAGGGAAATCCGCAAATCCACGCGAAATCAAGTGCGCCGGAATCCAGCATGTCCATGACCTCACGGTAGGACCGCCGTCTGATAAACTCCACCGGCCGTCCCATTTTATCGCCCAGATATTCGGCCCATTGATCGAGGAAACGCAGGTTCTCGCGGACGACAACCGCGGTTAGGCCGAAGCGGATGTGTTCGCCAGAACCCATATGCTCGGCCTTGGCGGGCCCCAGCAGTCCAACCAGAACCAAAGCGCAGACGATGGAACGCAACATTTTCCCTCCCCGGCAACGGATGCAGATCGGCAAGCCCCGTCAAAGACGAAACCAAGCCGTCTACGGAGCGATCTAGTTTCAAGGTCCTGCCAGAAATCGCCCCCCACCTAGCGATCCGCCCCCTAAACAAATCTGGAACAATTCCATATTAACACCAAAGGTGGTGTGTGTATATCGACCGGACCGTGGGAACTTCGGAGACGGTCTGAAACGTACGGAGGTCGTGATCCGCCTGACTTAACAAGTTTAGGCATCCGGTCAAATGTCTGGACCGACAGATCCGGGCCGCGACTATCATCAGTTCTTCCTCAGGCGATGCGTTACCAATTGGTAACAAGTACATTTCTCCGCCAAACCTCAACATTTTGATTCCAAAAGAAAAAATAGGATGTAACCGGTTTCCGGACCGATGATACCAAATGGTAACGGTTTTCGCGTTCCAACAATCATCATTTTGCCCCTCAAATAAAAATCCACAATTTTTCAGTGGGTTAAGAATCTGGCACGGAAATTGCGTAGTCAATTTGGTGACGGGGATAGCTGCCAGGCAGACGACCGCAAAGTTTTGTCACCAGCCATCCCACGATAAGTCGCTCCGGGGGAAACACCGTCAAATGCCAATTGACCGTCCAACGCAAGCATTGACCGGGCTCGTGCGCGCGCTTGCGCACACATGGGCACGGTTGAGCTGCGAAATAGAAAAATCAGGAAGCCCTCAGTGGACAAAATAAAGACCAAGAAACAAGGAATTCGGATCAATTTTGTTTTATCGAAGGGGATTCTCATTGCCGCATGTTCCATTCTCGTCGTGGTCCTGGTCGGCGGCGTCGGCACCGCCACATACGTCACCAGCCAGCCAGCCTTTTGCGGCGCTGTCTGCCACATCATGAATGAACCCTACGAGGCCTGGAAAAAGGACAAGCACTTCGCGCCCGATGGCGACACGGGGAAGCAGGCGGACTGCATCGAGTGTCACTTCCTTCCCGGCGAGAAAACGTCATTCAAGGGCACGATGGAAGGCCTCCGCCATCTTGCCGCCTATCTTTACGACCGGGACGCCCACATGCCCGTCCGCCCGGTAGTCAAGGACGGTGCCTGCCTGCGCTCGGGCTGCCATGTCATAACGAAATTCCAGGACAAGGAAGTAAAGTACGGCGAGAAGAGCACCTTCAAGCACAAGGCGCACTTCGAAAAAGACGTTCTCAAGGGCCAGCCGATTTACTGCGATACCTGCCACGTCAAGCACTCGGCAAAAAAGCATTTCGAAACGCCGAAGGAGATTTGTTTCACCTGTCATCTACGACTCAAGGGGGCCCCCAAGGGTGACGAGACAACCATCAAGCCGATCCTGATCAAAGCGAGTTTCAAAAGAACCGCCACCGACGCCGACGAGAAAGCCAAGGACGGGATAGCCAAGAAAGATGGCGCCAAGGCAAAGGACCCGGACAATTGCGCCTTGTGTCACAAGCTTCCCACCAAGTCCCTGCAGCAGCAGTTGTCGGCCGAGGACAAGAGCAAGAATCCGATCACCCACCAGACACTCGAGAAGGCCAAGGTGCCCTGCGCCAGCTGCCACCTGCATCAGGTCCAGCCCACGGCCGCGATCAAGACCGCCGAGTGCCTTGATTGTCACAGCGCCTCGGAGGATTTGTACAAGAAGGGCATGGACGGAAAACTGATGCACGACGAGCACGTGGCCACGCCACGGGCCGATTGTCTCGCCTGTCATCAACCGTCCCGCCACGGCGGCAAGCCCGATTACCTGGACGCCGTTCGCACCGACTGCGGGCAGTGCCACAAGGACCAGCATCGCTTCCAGCGCATCCTTTTGGCGGGCGCCAAAGTCAGCGAAAACGTCTCGCCGGTCCCCGGTCTCATGAACGCCGTCAAGACCAACTGCGCGGCGTGCCATACCAAGCAAAAGCACACCAAGGACCAGCTGGTGATGACCGGTTCGGGCGAATCCTGCGCCGGCTGCCATACCAAGGACCATCCCAAGATGCTCGACGACTGGATCAAGCTGCTCGAGCGCGAGGTCCTGATCGTCAAGGAAACCGAAACCGAGGCGCTTGAAGCGCTGGCCGCGGCCGAGGGCAAGTTCGACGCGGCGCAACTGCTTGAGGCCAAGGAACGTATCGTCACCGGCCAGAAACTTCTCAACGTCGTCCAGGTCGGCAACGGCGTCCATAACAAGAAGTACTCGATCATGATTCTCGATGAAGCGATCACAAACTTCGAAGACACCATCGATCAATTGGAAAGCGCACAGTGAATTCAAGGAGGTACGCGATATGCAAAGGGGGAATTGGCAATGAATGACATGAGCAAGACGAAAATCGGTCGGCGCGACGTGCTCAAGGGCGCCGGCACGGTGGCCGCGGGGACCGCCGTCCTCGCTACCTCGATCACCAAGGCCGAGGCGGCCAAGAAAAAGGCACCTCGGTGGGGGATGGTCATGGACCTGCGCCGGTGCATCGGCTGCAGGGCCTGCACCGTGGCCTGCAAGGCGGAGAACAACGTGGCCCTCGGCCGCTTCAATACGGTAATCCAGGAGAAGACCTGGGGAACCTTCCCCAATACCAAGAAGGCCTTCCTGCCGATCATGTGCAACCACTGCGAGGGCAACGAGAAGGACAAGGTTCCGCCCTGCGTCAAGGTCTGCCCGGAATATCCCGGCCCAAGGAAAAAGTACATTACGCCCGACGGCAAGAAGATCCGCTACCGCGGCGGCGCCACCTACAAACGCCCCGACGGCCTGATCCTAATCGACCACGAATTGTGCATCGGCTGCGGCAAATGCATCGACGCCTGTCCTTACGGCGTGCGCTCGTTCGACCCCTTCATCAAGGCAGGCAAAAAGCCGGAGAAACAAGCCGTCTCCAAGTGCACCGGCTGTGCCCATCGCGTCGACAACGGCATCGAGCCGTCCTGCGTCAACACCTGCCAGGGCGAAGCTAGAATCTGGGGCGACCTGAACGATCCCAACAGCAAGGTGTCAAAGCTCATCAAGAAGCACGGCGCGGAGAAGAATGTCCTCCTGACGGAAGAAGGCACAAAGCCGAACGTCTATTACATCGATCCGGATAACGTCATGAAAACGGTCTACAAAAAACGAGAACCCAAGAAGTTGGACCACTTCATAGACCAGGTTTCGTAACCCCCGCCGGTATGAAAAGGAGCAGTGAAAATGAACAAACTGAATCGTCGTAATTTCATGACACTGGCCGCAGCCGGCGGTGCCGCTTTGACGGCGGGGACCGGACGCAGCCAGACCGCACTTGCGGGCTCGATCAAGCTTCAAGGTGGAGGACGCGATTTCTCCCCGAAAACGGGAAAGGAAAGGAAGGCGATCCCGTCGGCCTGCTGGGGTTGCGT
>JAJFIG010000162.1 GCA_021775195.1 Rhodospirillales bacterium
TGCAAGGCCTTGCGGCTGTCGCCGTTTTCGTCGTTGAAGCCAAACTTGGTCCACGGCGCCGGCCCGTGGCGGAAATTGATGCGGATGCCGACCCGTGCGGGGCGGCCGACGGTTGCCGCCACCCGGGAGACGGCCTTGAGATCGTCGAAGCCGTCGATGTTGACGATTGCGCCCTCGCCCAGCGCCGTCTCCAGTTCCTCGCGGGTCTTGTAGGGACCGTTGAAAATGATCTCGGCGGCGGGAACGCCGAGGGATCGGGCGAGCGTGTACTCCATGCCCGAGACGACCTCGGCCCAGGCGCCTTCCTGATGCAGGACGGTGCAGATGGCGGGCAGATAATTGGTCTTGTAGGAGTAGGCGATCCGGGTGTCGATGCCGGCTTCGCTGAAGCAGCCGTGGAACCCGCGGTAGAGGGCGCGCAGCTTTTGCTCGGAGACGACGAACAGCGGCGAGCCGAAGCGGGCCGTCAGGTCGGCGACGTCATGGGGCTCGTCGAATTCCGAGCCGGGCAGAATATCGGCGGCCAGGTGCTTGCTGACCGCGGTGAAGGTCAGGGGCTCGATATGCGGCGGTTCATAGGGCTTCAGGCCGGAGGGCGTCGGGTCAGCCATGTTTGAGAACCCCTTTCGTGGCAATGGCGGCAAAGTCCCGAGGGCTGACGGGCAGTTCCTCGCAGCAACGCATGAACACCAGGTCGGACTTGATCGGGGGCGGCGTGTAGGGCTGACCCGCGGCCATACAGACGGCCTGGTAGGGATGGTTGACGCCAAGGGAAGCCGAATAGGAAATCCACGCCGTGAAACGGGGATTGACCTCGATCAGGTAGAAGCGTTCGCGGCGTTTGTCGCGGATGAACTCGCCTTCCGTCGGACCGGTCCAGCGCAGATGGCGCAGAAGGTCGGCAAAGGCGGCCTCGAGGGCGGGCTGGGATGACGGCACAGCCCCCCAGGTGCTGCCGCGGTCACAGCGCAGCATCTTCTTGATGGTCAACATGTCCCGGGTCTGGTGGTTGCGGTCGCAGACCGTGGCGACGGCGAAATGGTCACCATCGACGAGGGGCTGGACCAGTGCTTCGTCGTAGCCCTTCTCGCGCAGTTGTCGCCAGGCAGCGCGCGCGTCCTCGAGGCTGTCGACGGCGATACACTCTGAAATCGGCCCCTTGACTGCCACCGGCAAGCCGAGACGGCGGACGGCACGCAGCACCGCGGCCTCGGAATCGGCCCGGTAGGTGGTGGGTATGTCGAAAGCCCGCCACTTGCGGCGAATGTCGCCGGCGAACAGGTTGCTCTTGGAGCGCCGGTCGAAGGCCGACGACGACGGCAGCAGGGTCTTGATACCGAGACGGTCGAGATCACGTTCGATACTGATGAACCGGTGCATCTCGCCATCAAGGCTGGGCAAGAGGACGTCGAAGGGCGATTCGCGGTGGACCGCCTGGAGGCGCTCAAGCAGTGCCCGGGGATCGTCGGCCTCGGGCAGGCGGTAGACGGCGTCGAAGATATCACCCCGGTAGATGCCGGACTCGTAAGCACCGTAACCGAGACCGACGAGGCTGCTGACTTCGGGGACCTGGCGCAATGCCAACGCAGCACCGAGACCGGGATTGATGACATCCGCCGTGCCGATGCCGGTAAGGGCGACGCGAACCCCATGGCCATTGCGCTTGACCGCCTTGACGGAAGCGACTCCCTGCTCTTCACGAAAGCGGTCGAGGCGGGTGACGTGCTTGAGCGGAACGGCGGTCTCGTGGACATTGCGCACGAACATGGTGCCGGCGCGGGGCCGGGCGGCGCGGCGCCGGGCGCCGGGCTCGAGCATCTCGCGCATCATCAGAGTCACCAGATTGCAACCGGCGAAGTGGGACAGCATGATCCACGACGGAAAGCGGCAGTTGATCTCCAGCAATATCAGCCTGTCGGAGCCATGAGGGCGGATGAACTCGAGCTCCAGCGGGCCGCGCCAGTCGAGAGTATCGAGGATGCGCTTGGCCTCGCGCTCGATGGCGGGATCATCGATGACGGCACCGAAAATGCCCTTGCCGTCGGGGTTCTGGCCAAGCTTGCGCATGGCTACATGGCCGAGGCAGCCGCCATCGGCGGCAACCACCGCGGTGAAGTCGAACTCCTCGCCGGCAACGGATTCCTGAAGCAGCACACCGCCGCCCCAGCGGGCGTGCAGCTTCCTGGCTTCGACGCGGGCCTGTTCGACGCTGCCGACATGCTTGGCTCCGGTAACCGTGCCCTTGACCACCAGGGGGAATCCGAACTGCTCGGCGTGCAGCCCGACGTCGTTCATGTCGAGGACATGGATGGTCCTGGGGGTGCGGATGTCGTGTTCGTACGCGAACAGCGGCAGGCGCAGCTTGCTGGTGGCGTAGACGCTCTCCGACGAGGGCAGCAGCGTACGGATACCGGCCCGGGCGAGGCGGTCGGAAAGGCGAGCATAGATGGGCACTTCCAGATCCAGGCAGGGAATGACGGCGTCGATGCCGTGGTTTTCGTGAATTTCCAGCAGCCGCTCGAAGGTCGCCTCGTCACCATCGGTGAGGGACGGCATCAGGTGGAGGTGATCGGCCATACCGGGCATCCAGGCGCCGGTCATCATCGAATCGTAACCGAGGGCGTGGACGACCACCCGGCCCGGCCAGCCGTCACGGAGGGCACGGGCAACAGGCGTGCCGGGGTGGGGGTTGTTGAGACCGCCGAACCCGGATACCGCAATATGGAGGTCAGCCTTTTTCATCTACCAACCCCATGGCCGACAGCCTGTGGATGAAGCCCATGACGTCCTTGCGGGCATCGGCTTCCGGGACATCGAATCGGGCCTGCAACGCGGCGACAAGATCGGCGACGCCGGCCTTGGACCTGAGGGCATGAAGGAGGACCCAGGCGGTTTCGTTGCACGAAACCATGGTGGCGCTGTGGGTGTCGACCATGACGCCGTCGGTATCGTCCTTGTCACCCTCGAGGTTGACGAAGTTCCTCAATGCAAATCTGCGTTCGCTCATGGCGGGCCCCTCAGCTCTTCTTGGCTTTCATTACCGCGATGCCCTGCCAGGCATCGGGATAGCCCGGCGAGACCAGGAGTGCTCGCCGGAAATTCATCGCCGCCCCCTTGGGATCGCCCAGGGCAAGGAGGCTGTAACCCATCCCGGTCAGGGCATCGGTCCACTTCGAATGGGCTTGGAGAACGGTGCCGAACTGGGCCGCGGCCTCCCGGGCGTTGCCCTGGCGCAGGTAACTCCAGGCAAGAGTCGATCCGGCGTCGTAGACGATGCGCCAGCGCCGGTTGGTGCCGGGAATGGGAATTACCTCGCTGACCGGTTCCAGTCCCTCGTGCTCGAAGCGGACGGCGCGCAGCAGGTCGGCATTGGCCTCGCGGTAACGGCCCTGGCGAAAATGTGCGAAACCGCGGATGCGCAGCGCCTGCGGGTCGGTGCCCCCGGCCTTGATATAAGCGTCGGCACGGGCCACGGCGCCGGCATTGTCGCCGGCGAAGAAGAGGCCGCGGGCGAGGGCAAGATAGGCGTCGCGGGCGCTCGCCGGTTCAAGGCCGAGATCGTCGAAGGCGGGATGGATGTAAATCGGTGCCAGGGTGGCGGCACGAAGGGCGCTATCGGCCGCCTGACGCCATTGTCCCAGACCCTTGTAGGTCTTGGCATAGAGGAAATTGATATCGGGTGAATCGGGATAGGACGCATCGCCGAGATCAAGAATCGCCTTGGCGGTCTTAAACTGCCCCGCCTTGATGAGTTGGACGACAGGAAAGGTGTAAGACGCCAGCACCTGCTTGGAATGCTCCGACAGGGCCGCCATCAGATGCATGGAGGCGGTGGAATAATCACGGCGGGCCAGGGCGGCGTAGCCCAACCCCTTGCGCGAGAGATAGGCGCCGGGGTGGGCCTTGAGGTTTTTCCTGAAGGCACGCTCGGCGCCTGTGATGTCTTTGCGGTAGAGGATAAGCCAGGCGAGACCATCGTCGATCTTCCACAGGAAATCGGCGGGGGCGTGCTTGCGGGCGCGCTCGAACTGGCCCTTGGCGCGATCGAACTGGCCAGCCTCGGCCAGGGCCCAGGCCTGGGCGTAAAGGGTCGGATGAGGTTCGGCTGTAGCCTTGAGCCCCTCCTTGGCGGACGCGAAGTTCGGATCGATCTTGAGGGCCGCCTGAAAGGCCTGTACGGCCTGGGCGATGCGACCAAGGGACAGCAACGACCAGCCGCGGCCGGTCTCGGTGGCCGGGTTGTTGGTTTTCGCAAATCGCCGTTGATGAGATTGGAAGGCGGTCAGGGCGCGTTCGTAAAGGCCGTCGAAATAGAGCCTCCAGGTCCCGTTGAGGGGCTCGTTCATGCGGGCGACGGTATGGGTCAGTCCCTCTTTGGCCGCCACGTTGTCGGGATCGATGTCGAGGGCCGCAATGAAGACCGCCTCGGCTTCACGCAAGCGGCCGGCGTCCTGGAGATTGCGGCCCAAGCCGACCCGGAAGGCGGCGATCCGCGGGTGTTCGTCCGCCAACTGATCGTAAACGGCAATGCCCTTGCGATGGCCACCGATCCTTTCGATAACGGCATCGAGAACTTCGACCAGCGCCGGGGCATGTTCGGTCCTGCCCAGCCCCTTCCGGGCCTGACGGAGGGCTTCGTCGTAATTGCCCTCGATCAGGGCGATGCGCGCCAGCCCGTCGTAATGAAGGTAGTAATCGGGATCGCGGGAGGCACCCTGGCGGAGGAGGTCGCGGGCGCGGTCGAATTCACCCTCCCACATGGCGATCCAGGCACGGCCGAGAAGGCCGTCCTTATGGAAGGCCCAGCCGGCGAAGTGGACGTCCCAGACGTCGTCGGCAAGGGCGGCGTCGATCTCGGGCGGGTTATAACGGAAATGGGCGCCGGCCTGCTTCATGTCGCCGCGAGCGAAGGCGACCCAGCCGAGGCCGCCGGCGATATCCCATTGTTCGAGGACCTGGCCGCCACGGGCGCGGGCACGAAGAAAATGCTCCTCGGCCTCGTTGAGTCTGCCCTGCCTGTAGTGGGTCCAGCCGAGGCCGATGGGGGCCTGGACCTCAAGCGGATCAAGCTGTTGGACACGGCTGAACATGCCCTGGGCGGCGTCGGTACTGCCGAGCTTGAAGTCACTCCAGGCAGCAACAAGGAGGGCGCGCTTGTTGTCGGGATTGCGGGCCAGCACTTCCCCGGCCAGCCTGCGGGCCTCGCGGTGTTCCCGGTTGCCGAGGGTGTATTCGGCGCGTTCCAGGGTATCGTCGGGCCGGTAGGCGGCCATCTTCCTGGCCATTTTCTCCTTGTAGCCGGACAGGGTCTTCTCGTAGCCGGCCACGGTCTCCTTGACGTCCTCGGCGGTGACGCCGCAGGCGGCGAGGGACAACAAAACCACCAGCACCAGCAAACCGAAGATGGTCCGCTTGGCGAGGCCGATGGACGAGAAATCGATGCTGGAAACCGTCAGGCCGCGAAGCGTGGGCTCCGGAAGCAGGGAATCTCGGACCTGAGGGCCGTCGCCCACAGGGCGGGGCCGGCGCGGAGCATCGTCCGGCCGCTTGCCGAAACCGGTCATGACCCGCCTCCCCCTTCCCTCCATTCATCATGGAGATTGGAGAACAGGAGGCGGTCGACCCATTCGCCGCGACGCCAGGCGTCCTGACGCAGGCGCCCCTCCTCGACGAAGCCGGCGCGCTCGTGAATGACGAGCGCCCCCTTATCGTGTTCGAGGATGTCGGATTCGATCTTGTGCAGGTTGAGCTGACTGAACCCGTGTTCAACGACCTGGCGGATTACCGCCGTCCCCAGGCCCTGGCCCCAGCGTCGGCGATCGCCGATGACGATGGAGTAGCGCGCCGTGCGGCGGCTGGGATCGGGTTCGTAGAAACTGGTGACGCCGGCGAATGCACCGTCGCAATCGATTGACCAAAGACACCAGGCCTCGCGCAACAGGATGGCCTCGACCCGGGCCACCGAAAGGGGCCGCTGGGCACTGTCGTCGAGCCAGATGGAAACCTCCGGATCGGCGAGAAAGTGGGTGTAGGGGATAACGTCCTCGTAGCGGGGAGGCCGGAGGACAAAGGGCGGGCAAGCCACGGCGGGGTCTCCTGCTGTGAATGCGATGAAACCCTTAACGGGAAATATAATTAATTAATAATTAATATATAATATAATAATAATTATGTCAACGATAATAATTATTAACAAATTTCAAATAATCAAAATTACTTAAAAACCATTGAAATTCGGGTAGCTTGAGAATATGCCCGGATGCCTTGGTTTGCCTGGAAATCGCGCCCAGGTTTCCCCCGCCGCCTGGACGGGGCTGGCGTTAAAGGGTGAAAAATGCCAGTTGGCGAAAGGGCAGAATTTTTCGGTGGCGGTGGTCGGTATCACCACCCCTGGCACGGGCCGCAAATTGTAATTAGGATCGGCGGTGGAGGAGTTTCGTCCGCGGTCGGGCGCCCGGTCTTCAAAACCGGTGAGGGGCGTCATACGTCCCTTGGGTTCGACTCCCACCTCTTCCGCCAATTATTTTTGCTTATACGTGATTTTTCAATGAGTTAAAATTTAAAAAACGCGCGTATCCACAAATTAACCCACAATTCTGGCGCGGCTGTTGGCAGTCACGGGCACCAACCTTCCTGACGCCCGCCTAGTCTAATTGCACCAACCTTTCTCCTCTCTCGCGCGGGCGCGCGAGGCCCTTGGGTCTCTCGTTGAACAGCTGAGGATGGTTCAAGCACAGATTCTTGGCCTTGAGAAGAAACTGAAGGCTTGGCATTGCACCAATGAGGCAAGCCGCCGGCTTGAAACGATCCCGGGTGTCGGGGTGATCACGGCCACGGTCCTTGTCGCAACCATCGGCGATGCATCACAGTTCCACTCCGGACGTCAACTAGCAGCCTGGCTGGGGCTGGTTCCAAGACAGCATTCCAGCGGCGGCAAGGAGCGGCTCGGGTCGTCTGGGCAATGCTGAGCCGAGGTGAAACATTCCGGACCGAAACACAGGTAACCGCATAACGCAGAGCGGAAGGAACTCTATTGCGAGGGTGATGATGATGTGATGGCAAAACAGGGGGACCGGGATCGGCCAAACCCGAGGCAGTGTCCGAGCCTCGAGCTCGATGCTCTGACTGGGCGTCGGTCCTCGGATTCCATCAGGGTCCGCGGCAAAGACTATGCTGCACCAAAAGGCCGGATAGATGACTGCAAACCCAACCCGCCTCTAAACATCAAAACCACTTGCAATCAGGGGGGCGTCCATAGATGACAATGCCTTGAAGCCAGCTCGCTGAGCCCCGTCGCCCTCCAGGAAGAGCTTCTGGGCGCATCAGGGACGGGCCAGATCGGACATGAGCTCTTCGTATACCTGGAGCCGGAACATCTCCTCCTCAAAGAAGACGGCCTCAACATCGGTCTCCGGGTGAAAGCTTGGTGCTTCATCGTGGACACGGGCGTCCGACTCCGGGGGCTCCTGGAAATCGAAGACCTCCAGAAGGCGCTTTCTCAGCCATGCGGGTCCCTGGAGATTCTCCGCGATCTCTTCGAGCGTCGCGTCCTCCCACAGCTCGCTCGGCTCGTCGACGATCGCCAATCCTGCCCTCCGGGCGCGGTCGAGGTAGTCGTTGAGCGCACGAAAACGAATCGCGGGTCGAAGCGTGTCCATTATCTCGAGGGACGTCTCGACGAGGTCGCTCACATTGTTGGACTGGAGGGTCTTCGCTTTGCCACGGTGAAGCTCAGGAGCATTGGCCTGTTCCAAGAGCGTGTAGAGACGGCGCCGGGCGCGCGCGAACGCCTGATATGCCTTGGCATTTTCCGGGCTTTGAACGAAGGGCTCACCGGTGCGGTAGCGGGCATTGTACGTCTGGACATACGCGTCGACTAACTCAAGTACCTGCGTGTGCTCTTTCTGAAAAGCCGGGGGCCCACCCTGCAGGTTCCGCTTCTCGTCCTCGAGATACGTCCGGAAGCGACGCAAGTCGATCCCTAGGCCGAGCCAGGCTTCCCGCATCCCCTCGAGGTCTCTGAGCTCGAGCTCGGTGCCCCAGGTCCTCGACCGGACGTACATCGCGTCGTAGGACTGTACGCTGTAGCCCAGGTGGTGATGGTGGTGGTGGTTTTGCGGAAGGAAGCCGAAGTCGCAGAGATCGTAGCGACCTTGGACCACGGTGCCTGCGCAGTTGAGGAGGACTCGCGCAAGCTGGCTGTCTTCGGCACATCGATCGACGAGCATGCGAAGCGCCCTGACGAAGAGGAGGGGCGAGCCAAAGGTGAGATTTCGGGCGCCGGAGATGAGGACGGCTAGCGTGGCAAGGAGGCCCCGCTGCGTCCCGCTCTCCGAGTGCGGGAGGGGCAGATCGATCAACCTGAGCTCGAGCTCCTGCCACAGGTCGGCGGGGTCTATCGAGCGTTTCGTTCGACTGCTCACCATCTTCCTCACGGCCTGGGGGTGGTCCGAGATGTCCTCTGCATGCTGGCGGATGATCTCTCGGACCAAGGCTTCGGTCTCTGAAATCGCCGGCCCGACTATGGTGTCCGCGACGAGTGAGCGGAAGACCGCGGGTTTGCTCTCCCCGAGGAAGGTCTTTTTCTCTGTGGAGAAGGCGCGGACGAAGAGCGGATCACTTACGGCTCTCCGCGCGAGCTTCTCGCCGAGCAGAGTCATCACGGAAAGCTCGTAGAGCGCCCGTGCCTCCGCCCGCTTTTTGTTTCGAAAAAGCCGAAAGGCAAAGCGCTGGACCTTCCGTCGCGCGGCACCCACGAGCGGGAGGGGATACGGCAGGCTCTCGGGGAAGGTTTCCTGAAGCATCTCGTAGCGGTGCGCCAGCGTCCAATAGCCTTCATTCAACTCCCGTGCGGTGACGGACCTCCGCTCCAAACCGCGTTTGCCGAGGCGCTGCACCCAAGCGGAGACCGAGATGTCCTTGGTACCCCGGCCCCGCGCCAGCGCGGGCATGAGAAGCGGCCAGTTGAGGCCGACCGCGGCCTTGAGGAACTTGGCCACGTTTGCGTTGATGTCCTGCCAGACCTGAGTGTCCGACCCCATCTGGAGATCGTAGGTGTGCCCGTCCCGGTGCGTGTGGTGGGGCAACTTGCGCCCGCCCCACGGATAGCACCCGACTACAAGGCGAAGCGGGGGTACGCCCTTATCCTTGCCTTCGGCACGCCGTTTCTCGACGCCACGGAGGTAGGCCTCTCGATCGTTGTTGAGTGCCTTGATATCGGCTTCCTCGAGCTCTTCTTTTTCGAGGAGCGCAGGGTCGACGGTAACGAGAAGCGGGACCGTTTCGGCCAG
>JAJFIG010000163.1 GCA_021775195.1 Rhodospirillales bacterium
CGACACGCCGAGGCCGGTGCCTGGGCCGAGGACCGCGATTGGTGCTCCGGGGGTGGTCGTGCCGCCGCCTACCTGATGGCGGTCCGCGTCTCCGAGGTGGGGTACGGCCAGGGCGATGGCGGCGAAATCGTTGATCACCGTCAGGTCGTCCAGGTTCAGGTCCCGGCGCACGTCCTCGATAGTGAAGGACCAGTGGTGGTTGGTCATGTCGATGGTATCGCCGGTGACCGGGGAGGCGACGGCGAAGGCGCCCCGTTTCGGTGGTTCCCTGGCGGCAACGGTTTCCAGATAGGCTTCCGCCGCACCGGCCAGGTCGGGAAATTCCCGGCATGCCAGTACCAGCGGATCGTTTACCGAGCCGTCGGCCTGGCCCATGGCAAAGCGCGCGTGGGTCCCGCCGATATCGGCAAGGAGGCCAGGCCAGGCGTGTTCTCGGGAGATGTCGGAAGCGGTAGCCATTAAATTGTGTAGGGCGCCTGTCCGAGGATTCTGAGAAAATTGTCACGCCAAGTACTCAGGGTGTTGTTGTGCAGCTTTTCCATCATCGCCTCCCACCGTTCGTGCCGCTGCTCGAAGGACATCTCCAGCCCTTCGGCGATGGCGTTGGCCACCTGGTCGAAGTCGAACGGGTTGACGATCAGCGCCGCGTCCAGTTCCCGGGCCGCGCCGGCGAAGCGCGACAGCACCAGGACGCCGGGGTCGTGAGGATTTTGCGCCGCCACGTATTCCTTGGCCACCAGGTTCATCCCGTCGCGCAGCGGCGTTACCAGGCCGATGCGGCTGGAGCGGTAAAACGACGCCAGGTCCTGGCGGGTGAAGCTCTTGTTGAGGTAGTTGATGGGTACCCAGTCGTATTCGGCGAAGCGGCCGTTGATGTGGCCGGCTTCCGCTTCCAGCATATGGCGGATTTCCTTGTATTCCGGCACTTCCGAGCGCGATGGCGGCGCGATCTGCAGCAGCCGGACCTTGCTCCGGTAGGCGGGGTGTTTTTCCAGCAGTCGCTGGAAGGATCGGAAGCGCTCCACCAGCCCCTTGCTGTAATCCAGCCGGTCGACGCCGATGATCCAGTCCCGTTCATGCTGGCCGGTGGGCAGATGCTCGGCCTTCTTGCCGGCTTGGATCGAACGCTTGCCGGCCGCCACCATGTCGTCGGTATCGATGCCGATGGGGAAGATTTCCACCCTCACCGTACGCCCGAAGACCTGGATCAGGTGATCGCCCATGATCGCGCCGCCGGCCTCGTGGACGATATAGTCGAGAAAGGCGCGCAGGTCGTTCTCGGTCTGGAACCCGATCAGGTCGTAGGCGCAGAGCGCCTTAACCAGGGTCCGGTGCGAGGGCAGGGCGGTCAGGATCTCCATTGCCGGAAACGGGGTATGAAGAAAGAACCCCATGGGCTGAGACACTCCCTTGCTGCGCAGTTCCTCGCCCAGGGGGATGAGGTGATAGTCGTGGACCCAGATCAGGTCCTTGGGCTTCAGCAGCGGGTGTAGCTTGCTGGCGAAGATGGTATTGACGTGCAGATAGCCCGAATAGTTCTGCTGGCTGAACGCTGTCAGGTCGAGGCGGTAATGGACCAGCGGCCACAGGGTACGGTTGGCGAAGCCGTTATAGTATTCGTTGTAATTCTTGCGCGACAGGTCGACGGTGGCGAAGGTCACCCGGCCGACCGTGGTCAGATCCGGCTGGGGCGACGGTTTCGCCGCGACCTTGCCGCTCCATCCGAACCAGACGCCGCCGTGTTCCTGAAGGGCATCCTGCAGGGCGACGGCCAATCCGCCGGCCCGCGCCTTGGTATCGGAGGCGACGGTCACCCGGTTCGAAGCAACGACCAGACGGCTCAAAAAGCTTCTCTCCAGCGTTTGCTCAGTCGCATGGCCGAATTGATCAACCCGACCATCGAATAGGTCTGCGGAAAGTTGCCCCAGAGCTCCCCATTTGCCGGGTCGAGGTCTTCCGACAACAATCCCAGGTGGTTTCGCGAGTCTAGCATGTTTTCGAACAGGACGCGCGCTTCATCGCGCCTTTCCATCATGGCCAGTGCGTCGATGTACCAGAACGTGCAGATGTTGAAGGCATTCTGTGGCACTCCGAAGTCGTCCTCGGCGGCATAGCGGAACAGGTGCTCGCCTCGCCGCAGCCGTTTCTCGATGGCCTCCACAGTGCCGATCATGCGCGCGTCGTCGGGGCTGATGAAGCCCAGCTCCAGGAGCAGCAGGAGGCTACCGTCCACCTCGGTGCCGCCGAAACTGTCGACGAAGCTGTAGATGTCGAAATTGAAGGCCTTGCTGCTGATGACCTCGTGCATGCGGTCGGCGTGGTCGCGCCAGTATTGGGCCCGTCCGCTCATGCCCAGGCGGTCGGCGATCTTGGCCAGGCGGTCGGTTCCGGCCCAGCACATGACGCTGGAATAGGTATGGACCTTGGCCTTGGTGCGAAGCTCCCACAGACCGGCGTCCGGCTTGTCGAAAAGCTCAAGGCAGCGCTGTCCGACCGCTTCCAGGCGCTGGAACAGGCGCGTGTCTCCGGGTTTGGTCAGGCGTTCGTCGAAAAAGGTCTGGGTGGCCGCCAGGATGACACTGCCGTAGACATCGTTCTGGATGTGCTCGTAGGCCTGGTTGCCCCGGCGTACCGGGCCCATGCCCCTGTATCCGGCCAGCGTCGACACCTCGGATTCGATCAGGCGCTGTCCCAGGGCGATGCCGTAGACCGGCTGCAAGTGGCCGTTGTCGGCGCCGGCGACCACGTTGGTGATGTAATCCAGGTGGTCCTCCATGGTCCGCGTCGCCCCCAGCCGGTTCAGGGCCTGGACCACGAAATAGGCGTCCCGCAGCCAGCAATACCGGTAGTCCCAGTTGCGTCCGCTGTCGGCGGCTTCCGGGATTGACGTGGTCAGGGCGGCGATGATGGCGCCGCTTTCCTCGAAGCTGCATAGTTTCAGGGTGATGGCGGCGCGGATCACCGCTTCCTGCCATTCGAAGGGGATTGCCAGGTACCGTGACCAGTCGCGCCAGTAATCCATTGTCCGGGTGAAGAACTGACGCCCGGTCTGATCCAGTGGCGTGGTCAGGCTTTCGTCGGGTCCCAGGAATAGGGTGATCGGTTCCTCAAGCACGAACGCGACCTCGTCGACCAGGAACGAGATTGGCGCGTCGGTGGTGCAGCGGAGCGTCTGGTGCGCGGATACGTAGCGGATATGGTTGCTGCCCCGTGTCCACTGGGGACGTTCGCTGTTGTAGGAATAGGTCGGCCTGAGGCGGATGCGGATGCGCGGGTGGCCGATCACCGGACGGATGTGGCGAACCATCATCGACGGCCGGAAAATGCGCTCCATGTTTTTGAAGCGCGGCGCGAAGTCGGTAATCTCCAGGGCGCAGCCCTCGCCGTCGAAGAGCGTCGTGATCAGGATCGCGGTGTTGTGGATGTAGCGCTGTTCGCTGCGGGCGAAGTTCTCGACCATGACGTCGAAGAAGCCGAGCTCCCGTTCTTCCCGGTCGACGTCCACCGCCTCCGACGGCGGGTTGCCGTCGAGTAGGTTGCAGAACACCGGATCGCCGTCGAACCGGGGGAAGCAGGACCACACCACCCGGCCTTCGCGGTTGATGAGGGCACCGAAAGTGCTGTTACCGATAACGCCGAGATTGAGATCGTTCATGTGTCCGGGCCTGACCCCCTGTTTTTCCGCCGCCAGCGTGCCTCGCCGGGCTGGAACAAAGCTATCGCGGATGCTTCCCCAAGTGAACGGTCTTTGCGGAAAATGGGCTAAAAGATCCCTCGCCAGATCCCGTTGCGGCGCCATGCCTCCAGTTGCGCCTGGCGCCGGGTGGTAAAGTCCGTTCCGCGGTCGTCACCTTTCCGGCTACCCATGCGCATCTTCATTTTCGATCGCCCGGCCGCCGCGGCGGCGACCGCCTTCAGGGCCCCCGCGCCGCCACTGACCTGCCGGCGTGGCCCTGTCGCGGCTCCCGCAGATGGTTTCGGTGCCGGCATGACGGTATGGTTCCCCGGGCGGGAGTCGGCAGCATGGGACGCCTTGAAGCGGGCGTTGAGGGCCGCGGTCCGTGTCCAGTCGATGGCCACCACGGGCCGGTCCGTCGCCGCCGGTTTCGTCGCCGCGGCTCGTTGGACTCCGGCCGCCTGCCGCCGTTCCTCATTCCAAAGGCGCATCACCTTTTTCCGGTAGGGCGTGTTCTTTTCCGGGTTGGTGGAGTGGTAGTGGGCCGCCGCGGTCGGCCACGACCGGGCGGCGCCGAACAGGCCCTTCAGGAAACGCGCGGCGTAGGCGACGTTGGTGCCCGGGTCCAGGGCCTCTTCCGGGTTACGGAAGGCGCCGCCGTGATAGTAGAGGTTGATCTGCATGCAGCCGACGTCGATGTTGGTGACGTCCCTGGCCATCAGTGCTTTCACCGCCGCTACCGCTTCTCCCTTGCTGGCGTAGAATCGGCCCTCGCCCTCGGCAGTGACCGTCCACGGCCAGGCAAAACTTGCCCGTCGGTCTTCGTCCCAGCGCCCCGACTCGGCGAGCGCGATGGCCCACAGAAGACGCCGCGGAATGCCCCCGGACCGTTCCACCCGCGCCGTCTGCTCGGCGCAAATTGCCCGTGTTTTTTCAACAAGTTGCATGGCCGCCGCCGGTTCCGGCAAAAGCCCGGCGATCAGCGCCGCCGTGAACCCCCGAACCATCAGTCTCATGGATAGTCCCACACTCATCCCTCCGTTCCCGGAAGGACCCTTGCAAGCCCCGTGCCAAACGCCTGTACGGGCCGCAGATGCCGGACGGATAAGGGGGGGGATATCAGTCCTCGGGAAGGGTGGTGTCGCCGTCGCCCAGGGCCAGCTGCATGATCACCGTGTCGACCCAGCGCCCGAACTTGAAACCCACCGAGCGAATGTTGCCCACTTCGGTGAATCCCAGGCTGGCGTGGAGGCCGATGGAGGGCGTGTTGTCGATGTCGCCGATGATGGCGATCATCTGCCGTGCCCCTGCCGCCCGGCACTTCTCGATCAGGTCCGCGAGCAGCATCCTCCCCGCCCCCTGGCGCGCCGCGTCCGGTGCTACGTAGACCGAGTTCTCGACGCTGTAGCGGTAGCCCGGCCGCGACCGGTAGGGCCCGGCGTAGGCGTAGCCCAGGACCGTGTCGTCCCGTTCCGCCACCCGGTAGGGCAGGCCCCGCCCGGTTATCAACCTCCGGCGCCGGTTCAGTTCCACCGTATCCGGCGGCGTTTCCTCGAAACTGGCCAGCCCGTGCAGGACATAGTGGGCGTAGATCGCCTGGATTGCCGCCATGTCCCCGTCGGTGGCGTCGCGGATAACGATCTCCCCCGCCGCGCCGCTCATGCCGGGGCGAGGAGTTTCGGGTCGATGGCCGCCAGGGTTTCGATCAGGCGGCCGATTCGCTCCGTGAGGCGGCTCAGGCCGGCGGTCGGGGCGATGGTGGTCTCGTTCATGTAGCAAGCCCGGTTGATCTCGATCTGCAGCGCGTGCACGCCCTTTTCCGGATCGCCGTAATGGCGCGTCGTGAAGCCTCCGGCGTAGGGCGTATTGCGCATCACCCGGAAGCCCAGCGTCGTCAGCGCCCGTTCCGCTAGGTCGGTGACCGCCGCCGAGCACGCCGTGCCGTGACAGTCCCCCAGCACCATGTCGACCCGGCCCGATCCCGGGTCCCGGTCCATGGGCCCCCCTACCGAGGGCATCGAGTGGCAGTCGACCAGCAGGCAGGCGCCGAAGCGCTCCCGGGTCCGCGCGATCAGGGATTTCAAGGCTGCGTGGTAGGGAGTGTGGCAGGTCTCGATGCGCTTCTTGGCCTCGGCGAAATGCAGTGGCCCGGAGTAGATGCGCTCGCCGTTGGTGACCACCTTGGCGATGGTCCCCAGGCCCGCCGCCACCCGGGGCGAGGCGGTGTTGACGTAGTCGGGCAGGGGGTCGGCGAACATCCCCGGGTCGAGCTCGAAGGCCTCCCGGTTGGGGTCGACGTAGGCGCGCGGGAAGTGGGCTCTCAGCAGTGGCGCGCCGCGCTTTGGCGCGGCCCCGAAAACGCCGTCGATGAAGGCGTCCTCGGAACGCCTCAGCGTCAGCGGGTCGAGGCGCGAGGCGGCGACGAAGTCCTCCGGGTAAAGGCTACCGCTGTGGGGCGAGGCGAAGACCACCGGCGCCGTCTGTTCCGTTGGCGCCAGCACGTCGCAGGGGTTAAGGGACAGGTCCGCCTTGGCTTCCCGGTAGGCGGCGTCATCGGGTGGCGGCAAGACGGTCTCCC
>JAJFIG010000164.1 GCA_021775195.1 Rhodospirillales bacterium
TGGCGCGTCTGGTCGAGGTCTACGCCCGGCGCCTGCAAATCCAGGAGAAGATGACCGCTCAGATCGCCAACACCATCCAGGAGGTCCTGGAGCCATACGGCGTCGCCGTGGTCATCGAGGCGGCACATCAGTGCATGACCACCCGCGGCGTCCACAAGCACGGCGTCGTCATGGTCACAAGCCGCATGCTCGGCGCCTTCCGCAAGGATCAAGCCACCCGGCGCGAGTTCCTGGCCATGATCGGCAACCCCAAGGGCGGCGACATCGGCTTTCTGTAGGCCCGCACCAGCGGAACCCGGCGCTGCCCGGTTCTTACTTTCCCCTCTTGACCGCTACCATTCAAACGGCATCATTGGGCCGCCCGGGCATCGCGCGCCGGCCTTGGAAGGGATAGCCGCCTGATGGAATTTCGTCCGATCATCCTGGTCGTCGGTATTCTTCTCGCCACCCTGGCGGCGAGCATGGCCATCCCCGCCGCCGCCGATGCGGTGGTCGGCAATCCGGACTGGCAGGTTTTCGCGGTGTCCGCCGGCGTCACCATGTTCGTCGGCGTTTCCCTGGCCCTGACCACGCGGACCGGCGGCTCCCGGCTATCGGCGCGCCAGGCCTTCGTCATGACGGCGCTGAGCTGGATTGCGTTGACCGTCTTCGCTTCCCTGCCCTTCGCCTTCTCGGAGCTCAACCTGAGCTTCACCGACGCCTTTTTCGAGGCCATGTCGGGGATCACGACCACCGGTTCGACGGTGATCACCGGTCTCGATTCGGCACCCCCGGGGATCCTGCTGTGGCGCGCCCTGCTGCAGTGGCTGGGCGGTGTCGGCATCATCGTCATGGCCATCGCCATCATGCCCATGCTCAGGGTCGGCGGCATGCAGTTGTTCCGCATGGAGTCATCGGACACGTCGGAAAAGGCCCTGCCCCGGGCGGCCCAGATCGCCAGCGCCCTCGGCGTCATCTACGTTGTTCTGACCTGCATTTGGGCAGCGGCCTACCGTTTCGCCGGCATGACCGGATTCGAGGCCGTCACCCACGCCATGACCACCATTGCCACCGGCGGCTTTTCCACCTCCGACGGCTCGGTAGGTCATTTCGACAGCGCCCTCATCGACGGCATCGCCACCGTCGGCATGCTCGCCGGCGGACTGCCGTTCCTGGCTTACCTGCGCACCGTTCAAGGCAATCTGACGGCGGTGTTCCGTGACAGCCAGGTGCAGTGGTTCCTGTCCATCGTCGTGTTGGCGATCCTTGCCGCCGCCGGCTGGCTGTGGTTCGAGAACGGCCACGACCCTTTGCAGGCACTGCGCTTCGCCGCCTTCAACATCTCATCGGTGATCACCGGCACCGGCTACGCCACCTCGGACTTCAGCCTGTGGGGCAGTTTCGCCGTTCCCGTCTTCTTCTTTCTCATGTTCATCGGCGGCTGTGCCGGCTCCACCACCTGCGGCATCAAGATCTTCCGCTTTCAGGTCCTTTACGCCGCCGCCGTGACCCAGATTCACCACCTGATCCAGCCCCACGGGGTTTTCATTCCCCACTACAACCGCCGCCCCATCCCCGACGACGTCATCACCTCTGTCCTGAGTTTCTTTTTCGTCTTCGGCATCTGCTTTGCCCTGCTCGCCATCGCGTTGGGCATGATGGGCCTGGATTTCATCACCGCCGTCTCCAGCGCCGCCACTGCGATCTCCAATGTCGGCCCCGGGCTCGGCCCCGTTGTCGGACCGGCGGGGACCTTCCAGTCCCTCCCCGACACCGCCAAGTGGCTGATGGCAGGCGGCATGCTTCTGGGCCGGCTCGAACTGTTCACCATCATTGTCCTTTTCAGCCGTGCCTTCTGGCGCGGTTGATCCACGAAAAAGGGCGAGCCTCGGCCCGCCTTTTCATATTCAGATGACCGGCGGCCGGACGCCGCCCGCTGCCTACATCAGTTGGCCGCCCAGGTGCTGGCGGATATTCTTTTCGATCTCGGCGTTGAAGTCCTGCATCAGGTCCTCCACCAGGTTGAACCAGATGCGGTCACGGTCGTTCAGCGTTGCGTCCTCGCGCACCGTCCGCGAGCGCCGCACCCGGGCACTGGCGAAGCCCTTGCGGAAACCGCGGGTGTCCATCACCTCCAGCGATCCCTCGACGGTGGCGTCGTAACGGAAAGCCTGCTGCTTGGTCAGTGCTCCGGTGATCCCCGGGTCCAGCTTTAGTTTGGTTTCGATGATGCTGGCATCGATGATCGTGAAACGGGCCGAGCCTTGGCTGCCCGCCGCCTTGAGCCGGTCAGCCGCCCAGCGCTCCATCGCCTTTTTCGGCGGCGTCGGGAACAGGTGGTCGACATTGGGCGCCGCCAGGGGCGGCGTGTAGTCGGATTTGACCTGCGTCGTCAGGACGTTGAGCTGGAAGGGGTTCAGGTGCCCGTAGGTGAGCTCGGGAAAGCGCTCCACCTGGACCGGGGTTTCACAGGCCGCCAGCACTGCCACAGCGGCGACGGCGAGCACAAACATTTTCATTTGCGGGATCATGGCACCGGCCATATTGGCAGGCCACCGCTCCCCGTTCAAGAGACACGGGGTCTGCCACACCGTGACATCGGCGTGACCGCCGCCGGGTCCCTCAAGCGCCGGCGTAAAGGACGTCCAGCTCGGCCTCGTCGAAGCTATAGTCGGCCTTACAGAACTCGCACGTCACGACAACGGTCCCATCCTCGGCCATGGCCTCGACCTCGCTCCGGGGAAAGGATTTAAGGGTATTCTCCACTTTTTCCTGGGAACACCGGCAGGCGTGCCGCAGCATCCTGGTTCGGAACACCCGGACACCGTCCTCGTGGAACAGGCGATAAAGCAGGTTCGCCGGGGTCAGCGAGTCGTCGAGCATCTCGTCGGCGGTGACGCTGCTCATCAGGGTCACGGCCCGGATCCATTCCTCGGCCGCCGCGTCGTCATCCGCCGCCGTTTCCCCGGCCGGCGGCAGGCGTTGGATCATCAGGGCGGCGGCGCGGACCGCCGTCCCGTTGCCGGCGTTGCCCGTCGCCACCAGCTTGATCGCCGATTCCATCTGCTCGGACTGGCGGAAGTAGTTGTGGGCGCAGTCGGCGAGCGTCGCCCCTTCCAGCCCGGTGATCCCCTGATAGCGGTCCGTGTCCGGTCCCTGGTCGACGGTGAACGCCAAGTGTCCGGCACCCAGCAGGCGCGGTACCGGCCCGCCCGCCGCGCTGGCAGCCGGCCCGATCCGTTCGGTGTCATAACGAGCATAGCCGCGCAGGTCGCCGTCGCTGGTGACATCGGCGATGAGCATGTCCAACGGACCATCGCTCTGCGTTTGCAGGGTAAAAATTCCGTCGTACTTGAGGCCGCTGGCGAGCACAACCGCCAGGGCCAAGGTCTCCGCCAGCATGCCCGCCACGGCCGCCGGATAGGCATGGCGCGCCATCGCGGCGTCGAGCGCCGGTCCCAGTTGAACCAGCCGCCCGCGCAACCCCGGAGCCTCGATCTGGAACGGCTGGACGATATCGCCGAAAGTGCCTTGGTTGGCGTTTGGTGAGGACACGATCTATTGCGGCTCGGCGCCCAAGCACCAGGCGAGGATTCCCTTCTGGGCGTGCAGCCGGTTCTCGGCCTCGTCCCAGACCACCGACTGGGGCCCGTCGATGACCGCGTCGGTAACCTCCTCGCCCCGGTGGGCGGGCAGGCAGTGCATGAACAGCGCGTCGGCCTTGGCCAGCCCCATCAGGCGTTCGTCCACACGATAGGGCTCCAGCACCCGGTGGCGGAACTCGGCATCGTCGTCGCCCATGGAGACCCAGGTATCGGCATTGATCAGATCGGCGCCGGTGACCGCGACATCGGCGTCGTCGGTCAGGGTGACGTCGGCCCCTTCGCCCCGCGCCCAGTCGAGCAGCGCCGCCGGCGGGTTCAGTTCCTCCGGGCAGGCCAGTCTGAGCGCGAAGCCGAACCGCACGGCGGCATGGACCCATGATCGCGCCATGTTGTTGCCGTCGCCGCACCACACCACCGTCCGCCCGGCAATGGGGCCTCGGTGTTCCTCGTAGGTCATTACGTCGGCCATCAGCTGGCAGGGATGGGAATCGTCGGTCAGGCCGTTGATCACCGGCACCGAAGCGAACTGAGCCAGTTCGTTTAACTTGTCGGGAGTGTCGGTGCGAATCATGATGGCATCGACGTAGCGCGACAACACACGAGCGGTGTCGGCGACGGTTTCGCCGTGGCCCAGGTGCGATCCCTCGCTCAGCACCACCGTCCGCCCGCCCAACTGCTGCATGCCGACCTCGAACGAGACCCGGGTCCGGGTCGAGCGTTTCTCGAAGATCATCGCCAAGGTCTTGCCGGCAAGGGGCGCCGAGGCGCCGTCGTCCGCCCGGCCCCGCTTCAGCGCCACCCCCAGATCGAGAATATGTCTGAGGGTCGGCTCGTCGAGCCGGTCGAGATCGAGAAAATGCCGGATGTCGCTCATCTCACGCCGCTTTCTCCGCCAACTCGGTGCAGCTCCGGTCGATGATCGCCACTGCATCGTCCACGTTCTGCTCGCTGATGATCAGGGGTGGCACGAAACGCACGACGTTGTCGCCGGCGGGCACCGCCAACAGCCCGTTGTCCATCAGCCGCGCCACCAGGGCCGTGTTTTCACCGGCACATTTGAGCCCGACCATCAGCCCGGCGCCGCGCACTTCGGTCACCACGCCCGGATGGGCCGCAACCAATTCCTCCAGGCGCGTCCACAGGTGGCCCGCCACGGCGTCGACCCGGTCCATGAACCCATCCTCCAGAATGACGTCGAGGACGGCGTTGCCCACCGCCATGGCCAGGGGATTGCCGCCGAAGGTGGTGGCATGGCTGCCCGCGGTCAGAGCCTTGGCCGCCTTCTCCACCGCCAGGCAGGCGCCCACCGGGAAGCCGCCGCCGAGGCCCTTGGCGGTCGACAGGATGTCGGGCGTCACACCGGCCCATTCGTGGGCGAACAGCTTGCCCGTACGTCCCATCCCGCACTGGACCTCGTCGAAGAACAGCAGCACC